>CASFOM010000017.1 GCA_949296295.1 uncultured Alistipes sp.
GGTCCAGAAATCAATCCAGGTAGTCCCCGCTGGAAGATAAACCTCTACCGGGAAAGAGGCTTCAGAAACCGATGGAACAATCGTTTCCCCCTGATTCCCCGCTCCCTTGCGCGTATATAACGGTTCCGTTACAGGACAAACTAAAAAGCTCTTACCAAACATATATTCATCATCCAGCAACAGGGCGTTCCGATCGGTCGGGAAATCCATCACCAACGGACGCATCATCGTTCCCGATTCCTGTACCACAGACCCGCTCAAGCTGTAAATATACGGCAATAAGCGATAACGAAGTTCTATAAAACGTTTCTGAACATCATAAGCCCAATCGCCCTCTTCTCCGAAAAGATAAATTTCATTCATCATCGGGGAGGAACAATGATTACGCATCAATGGAAGGAAACAGCCCCACTGGAACCAACGAACATGCAACTCCTGATAGGCCACATTCCGACAATCATTATTGTATTCCCATCCAAAAAAGCCGCCCAAATCGGTATTCCAGAACGGTATCCCGCATAGAGTAAAATTCAAACCCGCAGGAATCTGTTTCCGAAAAACCTCCCAGTTAGAGACCACATCCCCGCTCCAACTCAATACGCCGTAGTGCTGCTGCCCCAGATACCCTGAACGGGTCATCAGAAACAAACGTTTGGAATCGGAAACAGAACGTTGATGTTCGTAAATGCCTTTGTTCGTCATCAACGGAAACGCGTTATGAACGGACCGGAAAGAACCGTCAAAAGTCTGCAAATCAAAATCCCGCTCCTGAGGATTCAGATGATCCGGCTCCGTAGAATCGGTCCACCAGGCATCAATATCCATACGATGAAGATGACTCAGATAACGCCAATAGAGGTCGCGGGCGTCCGGATTAAACGGGTCATACGGATGGGCCCCCGATTTCGGTGGCCAGGTCTCAAACTTTAACAAGCCACCCATGGAATCCAATGCCTTATACTGTTCCGTCCATGGACCAAAGCTCGCCCATACCGATATCATCAGATGAGCATGACGATCGTGGATGTAATCAATCATCTCTTCAGGACTGGTTATGCGTGCCGACGGATAACGGGCATTCCGGTCTTCTCCGTTCGGAAGATAACGTAATGCCAGACTATCCTCCATCTTGTTGATGTAACGGGGATTCATGAACTTCATCGCATTCCAGTTGGAATCGCAACCCCAATACTGCCAATCCTGAATAATACCATCCAACGGAACTTCCAAAGAGCGATAACGGTCCAATACATCGCATAACTCATCCGGACTTTTATAACGTTCGCGGGATTGCCAATATCCCAAGGTCCACAACGGGAACATGGTAGCCTGACCCGTCAAATCCCGCAATGCCGCAAGAACACCGTCCTGACTCCCGTCTCGGTAAAGGAAATAATAGTCGGAACAAGCCCCTTCCTCCGAAGAAAAGGAGGTTTCGTACGGAGTATCGTTAAAAGAGGAAATACCCGGATTATCCCAATAGAGACCGTACCCCTTGACCGACGTAAAGTATGGAATACAGATATTGGTATTCTCGTTCAACAAACGTATCTGTTGATTCCGGTGATTCATCGCGCCGCTTTGACGTTGTCCCAAACCGTAAATCACCTCTTCCGGGTCCAACAAAAAAGACTGTGAGACGGAATAATTGCCGGTCGAACCACTCTCTTTCCGAGGAGTGAAATTGGTTCCATACCCTTTCTCCTGAAGCAACGTATTTCCATTCCTGTCCCGGTAACTGACCTGACCGGAAGAGACATTTAACAGAACAGCGAGACAATCGGTCTCCAAGACCAACACATCGCCTTCTTCCCGATAAGTAATATTCACCTGTTCCGGTGTTTTGACCACCGGATAGCTTTTCTTCTCCGGCTGGGTAGGTGTGGGATATTTCACTACACGAACAATGGAAGGAGAATAAAATTTTATCTCCCCGTTCAGAACCGGAGGGGACGTTTGAAACCGGACTCCGGATGCCGTTTTCTCAAAATGCTGTCCCCTGGCATAATTAACATAAAAAGAGGAGACCAAAACGGAAAACAGTAGAACAATACATCTTTTCATAACCTAATCTAATTTTGCATATACGATTTTTCTTTCGCATTCAAAATTAGATACCATGAAGAAAAGTATAGAGGAGGAAATGTGGCAAAAAACCGTATCAAATGGTTCAATACCCTGTTTTACCCATTTATATCCTCTCTTTGACTCATTTCTACCCCTTCCCGTTCCTGTTTTTGGAAATGACTCGGGGTAACACCAAACTCTTCCTTAAAACAAGAGGTAAAATATTTCCGATTGAAATAACCCAACATCTCGGCCACTTCTGATACGCTCCGTCCCGATTCCGACAACAGGCGTCGGGCATGAGTCATCTTTACTCGACGGATATACTCTAAAGGGGTCAAGCCCGTTATCGCCTTCAACTTACGCGTTAAGGACGAACGGGACATTCCCACTTCCCGCGCCAACAAGCTGACATCAAACGACGGCTCCGACAAGTTATCTTCCACCACCTTCAACACTTTTTTCAAAAGAATATCATCCAACTTCGCGAACTCAAGGTCCGAAACCGAAACAGGTGATGTCTCCGGTTCCTCCCCTTTCAAATAATCCCGCATCTGCATCAACACCTGACTGTCCGTATAAAGTTCCTCATTACGACGTTTCAACATACGAACATAAAATCGGACACCCAAGAAAATAACCGTTGCACCCAACAATACATAAAACAAAATGGCCCAACCCGTTTCATAAAAGGCGGGAAGACGCTCTATGCTCAAGGTGGTCACCTCCCGACTCCAAACCCCATAAGGGTCCGTAGATTTCACTTCAAACGTATAACGCCCCCGGGGCAGATGTTTGTAAAAAACGGTATGCACTCCTTCCGGGGTGATGCTCCACCCTTCGTCCAAACCCAACAAGCGATACGCATAACGGACTTTCGAGACATTCAGGTAATCCAAGGAAGAGAAAGAGATTTCCAAATCA
>CASFOM010000018.1 GCA_949296295.1 uncultured Alistipes sp.
AATACCGTTATCGCGATTATAAGTACCGGAAATATAATAACGAGCTACAGCACCACCACCACTCACATTAAAGTTAATACGTTGGTTAACTGTACTGTTTTTAAACAACATATCATACCAGTCAACGGATGGATAAACCATTCCATTAGAACCTGGTTGACCTGTTTTTGCAATCTTTTCATCAGAATAAGGAACAACTCCCAATGGATTACGTGTACGGATTGCTTCATTATGCAACTCCATAAAAGTAACAGGATCAGCCAAATCAATCATACGAGTAGGCATAGAAACAGAGGTTTCATAACGGATATTGATTTTAGCCTTTCCTTCTTTACCTTGTTTGGTAGTTACCACGATAACACCATTCGCACCACGAGAACCGTAAACGGCTGCTGCAGTAGCATCTTTCATCACAGAGAAAGATTCGATATCATCTGGTTGCAAACGAGCAAAGTCCGTCGTAGACATTTCTGCACCATCGATCAAAATCAACGGATTACGTACCCCTTGTTCAAATGATCCAGCACCACGAACGAAGAAGTTAACGGCATCACCGTCACGACCCGGTTCCCCGGTAGTCTGAACCGCCATCATCCCTGCGATACGACCTCCCAATGCTGTGGTCAAGTTACTTGACGGAACTTTCAATTCTGAAGGTTTAATGGTAGAGACAGAGGATACAACACTCTCTTTCTTCTGTGTACCGAAACCCACAACGACCACATCATCAGTAACAATAGCATCTTCCTGCATCATGATAATCAGATTGCTGGATTCTGGTCTAATAACTTCTTCCACAAGCTTGTACCCCATACTGGAGATTTCCAGCGTATCACCGACTCTTACTTTGATGGTAAACTTACCTTCAGCATCGGTAATCTGCCCCTCATTGGTACCAGCGATGAAGACCGTGGCACCTATGACAGGTGTCTTGTCGAACTCTGTCACAACAGTACCCGTCACCTCTAGTGTCTGTGCATACATCACACACGAGATGATGGTAAACAATAGTGAAAAGTAAATTTTCTTCATAAAAACAATAGTTTTGGTTCTAATAAATAAAAGTGTATAATCATTTTCATTTTACTCTCATAGAGTATTGGGTTACAGTTTTCTTGGATAAACCTCCTTCCTTATCTTAAGTTAGTTACAATATTTCGCGACTAAATTAGCACTAATTTTTCACATAACAAACATTCTCCTAATATTTTTTTTAACAATCCGCTTATATCATAATCCAATATGCCCAATTTTCATACATTGTATTACATATTGCCTTTACTTACTCTTATTTATAAATTCAATTAATATATGACAAACAAAGACATACATAATTCTATGATTACTTTTCCAATCATTATTTGCGAATTTATTTTGAACTTACTCCCTTAAATCCAATTATACAACAATCGTTTTTGATTATCATACGATAATTACATTCTGTTTTAAATATCTTCTCAAGAATAAACATCCAAGCCATCATCCATTCTCCTCTTATTTAAAATTCACTACCTTTGTAATTATGGCAGGCATTTACATACATATTCCTTTCTGTAAACAACTTTGTTACTATTGCGACTTCTATTCCTCTATGTCCTTGCAACGAAAAGAAGAGATGTTAGCCGCTCTATTGCAAGAAATGGATTTACGCAAAGAATATCTCGAAGGAACTCCTGTCAAAACAATTTATATCGGTGGTGGCACTCCTTCAATATATCATCCCGACGAGATAAACAGATTAATTGATCATTGCGCAGAAATATGGGGTGGAAATTCTTGGGAAGAAATAACTATTGAAGTTAATCCTGAAGATTTAAACCAAGCGTACATCCGAGCATTAAGAAATACGCCTATAACAAGAATAAGTATTGGAATACAATCTTTCCATAACGAATTGTTGCGTTTCATGAATCGAAGACATACTGGAGAAACAGCAAAAAAAGCAGTTTTGAATTTACAGGATGCCGGGTTTAAAAATATATCCATTGACTTAATCTACGGAATCCCTACTATGACAGAATTCCAATGGGAACAAGATATTGACACGGCTCTAAAATTAATTCCCCAACACCTGTCTGCATATCACCTTACCATAGAACCCAACACGGTATTCGGAAATCAAATGAAACGGGGAATATTTCATCCTGTCGAAGAAAAGATAGGCGAAAAACATTATCTTATCTTGGAAGAAAAGCTAAAACAAGCTGGATACATTCATTATGAAGTATCGAACTTTTCGCTACCCGGATTTGAAGCAATACACAACAGTAACTACTGGAACGGTGAGAAATACATAGGTATCGGACCTTCTGCCCATTCTTATAACAAAACTAAACGGAGATGGAATATTGCCTCGAATAAACTATATATGGAAAGATTGGAGAAAGACACTTATTACGAAGAAGAAACATTATCTTTGTATGATCGGTATAATGAATATATAATGACATCTATTAGAACTGCTCATGGTGTCAATACCGAAAAACTATTACAGGAATTTGGACCGAAATTGTTTAAATACTTTGAGAAAGAGGCCAATAAATGGCTTGGAAACAAGTTGTTACATCAAGAAGAGAACAGAGTTTTTATGGAAAGTAAAGATTTTTTGATTTCTGACTTTTTGATTTCACAATTATTTTATACAGAACCATGAAACAAAAACGTATTGTTATCCTTTTCCCTTCCAAAATGGAAAGTCGTTTTTTCAATATTCCCAACATAACCGTTAGGTACACGGGTGTTGGATTAACGGCTTCTGCTTATGCTACTGTAAAGACTATTAGAGAATTACATCCGGATATTTTAATATTGGCAGGAATTGCCGGAGTATATACCCATTCTAATTTAAAAATAGGAGATACTGTATTGGTCTCTGCTGAACACGAAGCAGATCTTGGTATTTTTTACGAAGACGGATTTAAACATATGTCTGACTTGCAGTTAGACATGAGTTTTAAAGTAAATAGATTCTTAAATTGCCCTTATATAAAACCCGACATGCCATTACCTGCCGTTAAAAGCAACTCCATGAATGCCGCTATTGCTCCTTTTGTAAATACAACAGACGCTGAAATAGAAAATATGGAAGGCTCTGCTTTCTTTTACTCCTGTTTGCAAGAAAAACAACCTTTTCTGGAAGTCAGAGCCATATCAAACATAGTCAATACAGATCACAAAGCCTGGGATTATGAACAATCCATCCGAAACATGACTGATGGCATCTATAAACTTATTGATTACCTAAACCAATGAAATTAAAACTCAACATATCTCCCTGTCCAAACGATACCTTTATGTTTGACGCACTAATTCATCACAAAATTGACACAAAAGGATTTTCGTTTGAGATAGGAATTGCGGATATAGAACAGCTAAATAAAAACATCTTGACAGAACAACCGGATATTTCTAAAATCAGTTGTGCCGTCTATCCTCAGATTGCTGACAGATATAAAATATCCCATAGCGGAAGTGCTTTAGGACGAGGAAACGGACCTTTATTAATCAGCAGACATAAAATATACCCTGATGAAGTTCCATCCGTAACAATTGCCATTCCAGGATTACACACAACTGCCAACCTACTATTGGAACATGCTTTTGGTCATTCGTTACAAAAAAAAGCGTATTTATTTAGTGAAATAGCAGAAGTTGTGGCTGATGGAGAAATGGATGCAGGGGTATTAATCCATGAACAAAGATTTACTTATAAGAAACTAAATCTTCGTTTAATTTCCGATTTAGGAGCTTTATGGGAATCCAGCACATCTAAAGCTATTCCACTGGGTTCCATAGCAATAAATCGATTACTTGAAGATTCCGTTCAAGAAAAAATTTCCGGATTAATACAGGAAAGCATCTTATTTGCATTTAACAATCCCAAATCAAGTTATGATTTTATTCATAACCATGCTCAGGAATTGGACGAATCAATTATCAATCAACATATTAATATGTTTGTCAATAACTACTCCTTAAATTTGGGAGAAGAGGGGATGGAAGCAATAGAAGAGTTATTAAAAGGACAACTGAACATTGACCGAACAAAAACGTTTATATAAAACGAATATTAAATGGCAACGGTAAAAACAAAAATAACTTTCAAACAAAGTTATGAAGAATTTCGTCTATTGATGAGGCAAATCGATAATCGATTATACAAACAAGTATATCTATTAATCGGAGAGGAACCTTATTTCACAGATCGAATCGTGGATAAATTATCTCGTTGCGTATTACCTCCCGAAGAACAAGACTTCGGGCAAACAATATTTTATGGAGCGGAAGCTCAGATTGGTGATATAGTAGCTACTTGCAGAGAATATCCCATTGGTTCTGAACGAAATGTCGTTATTGTCAAAGATGCTCAAAAAATAAAAAATATTGAACAAATACAACATTATTTAAAAAATCCTGCCAATACCACCCTGTTAGTATTGGCTTTTCGAGGAGAAAATATTGACAAACGTTCTGTGGTATATAAACGCTGCAAAGAAATAGGTGCCGTTTTTGAATCCATACGACCTCGTGATTATGAAATATCGGAATGGATTGTTGAGTTATTCAGGAACCGAGGAAAAAGTATTGATCCCAAGGCAATGTCTATGTTAATAGAGTATCTCGGTACCGATTTAAAAAAAATAGAGAATGAAACAGACAAACTCATTACCCGATTAAACGAACAAACATCGGAAATAACCCCTGAGCATATCGAACAAAACATTGGAATTAGTAAGGATTTCAATACCTTTGAACTGACTCGAGCCATTTCTGAACGAAACATTAATAAGGCACTGTTGATTGCAAATCATTTTGCAGGAAATCCAAAAGAGAATCCTTTTGTCGTAACAATACAAATGTTATTCAACCATTTTTTGCGTATATTCACTTTAGGAATCATTTATTGGAATTGTAAGAAAAAAGGACAACCTATACCTGATGATACCCAATTAATCAAATCATTAAAACTGACCAATACGTTTTTTTTAAAAGAATATAGACAGGCATTAGGTAATTTTCCTACCGCAAGATGTTTCACCATACTTGGTTTAATACGAGAATATGATATGAAAAGCAAAGGTATTGATACAGGGAACTCTACGGAAAGCGATTTATTAAAAGAACTGATTTTTAAAATTTTCACTGCATAATTTTCGAGTAATAAAAAAACCATGTTTACTATAAATACCATTATTATCATCATTACGATAGGAGTATCGATGATTTGTTTCAACAATAGAGACCTTTTTTATCGATTATCTCTAAATCCATACAGTATCAGACATCGAAACGAGTGGTGGAGAATCATTACACATGGATTGGTTCATGCCGACTATATGCATTTATTTATCAATATGTTTGTACTATGGTCCTTTGGGCGGTCTGTTTTATATACTTTTGGAAATCTTCAACAAAGCGGGCTATTGAAAGAACCCGATATTGCATTTCTCCTTCTCTATTTAGGAGGAATGATATTTAGTTCTTTACCTGATATTGTTCAAAAAAAAGACGATTATCGTTATAATTCCATCGGAGCTTCCGGAGCTGTCTCTGCAGTGGTATTTACTGTTATCTTTTTTGCTCCTTGGAGTAAAATATACCTTATGGGAATTATCCCTGTCCCAAGCATCCTGTTTGGAATACTCTACTTGTGGTATTCGCAATACATGAATAAACGAGGAGGTGACAATACCAATCATATGGCTCATTTTTGGGGTGCTATATTTGGTTTGGTATTTCCTCTTTTTATCGATGCAAAACTATTGCTACACTTCTTAGAAGCGGTTATCCATATTAGATTATAATCCACACTTTCATCTCTCAAAATATGAAAAAAAGGAACAAAAAAATTCTAAAAGGAAGTTTAATCTCATTAGCACTCCTGTTTGTTCTGCTTATGTTGATTATCGCTATTGCTGTTAATTTTATCTTTACTCCAGAAAAAATTACACCTTTAGCTCGACAAATTTTAACTCAACAAACAAAGGGAAATATTGATTTTTCTCGTGTAGAATTAACTTATTTCAGCAGTTTCCCCAGATTCGGATTAAAAATAGACAGTATTTCCGTACGTGAGACAATCGATTCTACTTATCCTCCCCTTTTAACACTGGATCGAGCTGCCATATCTTTCAATCCTACTGCATTGATATTCAGAAATAAAATTATCGTTAATCGGTTAGTTCTCGAAAAACCGAACATATCATTTATCATCGATAAGGAAGGGAAATCCGCCCTGGATGTTTTCTCTACAACCGTTTCAGATACCATAACCAACGATACCTCTCAATTCAACTCTGAAATAGATATAAAAAATATCCGAATACACAATGCTTCTATCCTTTTCAATGATCAAAGCAAAAACATGATTATAAAAACGGATTCTCTGGATTTAAAATGTCGAGGGAATTTAAAAGAAAAAAGTGCAGGTATCGCTTTCGAAGTTTCCTCTCCCAGAATTTACATGCGTGAACAAAATCAAGTATTACTGCGACGTCTAAAGCTATATATCGAATCCGACTTAACTTGGCTCCGAGATTCCTCTAAATTAGTCATTGATAAGGCTAAATTAAAAATTAATGGACTTGCTTTAGGTGCTAAAGGATTCCTTTATGCAGATACAACTTCCCAAAACATAACCATGGATATAAATGCAGGATTACGCACTCCTTCTTTAGCGGAATTATTAAAATTAATTCCTCCTTCATTCATCAGTCAGGAGAACCAAATAAAAACTACGGGAGAAGTATTATTATCCGTTCATTTAGCAGGTACATATGGACCAGAAAACAAACCGGAGTTATGGGGACAACTAAAAATAAATAATGCTTCTGCCCATTATGGAAATATGGAATTGGGTATAGATCAAGTAAATGCTGATATGGAAGCTTATTTCAATCTCATGAAACAACAACCTTCATCCGTCAATATCAAACAACTCAATGTAACTATTGCAGACAGTTCGTTTTTAAATGTAACCGGAAATATCGCTGATGCGTTAAGAAATCCCTTCATATCGTTCGATGTTACAAGCAACCTCAACATCACTCGATTGATGGAAGTATTCCCCTTGCAATCCGGAGTTATACTGAAAGGAAAAAACTCAACTTCGATGAAAGGGAACTTTCTATTGCAAGACATTCAGAATCAAGATTATGGGAAAATTAAGATTGAGGGTGAAAGTAATTTCAATGATTTAATGATACATCTTAAACCCGACTCTCTGCCCATTTCCAACGATAGTAGCAGTTATCTGTATGTACAAATGAAAACCGGACAATTCAAATTTGGAAGCGACCGAACAAAACGAATACTTACCCATAATGGACAAGATAGTGCAAATCTGAGTGCAGATATTAATTTTAGTGGATTAGCTTTTCGAGATAAAAGTGGAAAATATGGTTCTTTAAGCGATATACGATTAGAATTAGATAGTGACGTTGCTGTAGATACCTCTCAAATTACACGTCTTCATAGTGCTATCACCTTAGGTAACGGTTATTTTGAAAATCCTGATACTTTATCTGCTCGTATCTCTCAAGCAAAAATAGGATTGGATATTATGCCTGGAGCCAGGAATCCCAAACGACCTGATATCATGTTCTCTTTAAAAACGGATTCTCTAAATGTAACGGCCCCACAAACAGGTACACAAGCAGGATTATCTCTTGCCAACATAAAATTAACAACTACCCCTCCTCTACAAAAAGGGAAAGGGAGATGGAGAACCCGAGGAACATTGAATTTTTCTGATTTAAACGTCTTTAGCCGGTTATTCCCCATTCCTATTAGAATGGACTCTTCCGAATTAACGTTCCGACGTGACACTTTAATCTTACAAAATACGGGATTATTTATTGGTCAATCAGATATGATGGCAACAGGTTCCCTAAACAACTTATTGGGGACATTTATGAATAAAAATGATAAAGGATTGTCTGCCAATCTTTCAATACGATCAAAAAAAATCAATTTAAATCCTATTATTGCCGCAGCCAATGCCTCCATAGCCAATGAACAGGAAGATGCTTACGCTGCTGTGAGCATTGAGACGGATACTACCAATATAGGATTAATGCAAATTCCTCCCAATATAGGTCTTCAATTGCAAGTTGATGTCGATAGTTTAATCATTGATCAGCTTCCTGTTAAAAAGATAAAAGGAGCAATGAATATAAAAAATCAAACACTAACCCTGTCTGATTTAAATGCTGAGGTATTAGGAGCCCCCATATATACTTATGGACGATATAAACCCCAAGGAACTTCTTTTGCCGATTTGGGATTAGAACTGAATTTAAAATTAATAGACATTTCTCAAATTCCGGATTTCTTCCCCATTACCGATAGTTTAATGCCTATGTTCCGTTCTTTTGACGGGAAAGTATCAATAGATATGTTTGCATCCGGGAAATTACGGGAAGACTACTCTTTCGATCTTCCCTCTGTAAAAGCTGTTTTACACGTAGAAGGTCAAAATATGGTTTTAATGGACAGTGAGACTTTTGCATCCATTTCTAAAATGTTGATGTTCAAAAACAAGGAAAGAAATTTAATTGATTCCTTAAATCTGGATATTCTCATGAATAACAGTAAAATTGATGTTATGCCATTCGAAGCTTCCGTAGATAGATACAGAGCTATTATAGGAGGAACACAAACCATTGATTCTTTATACAACATTAATTTCAACTATAATATTTCAATCATGAAATCCCCTTTACCCTTTAAAGCAGGGGTTGATGTGTTTGGAAATTTAGACGAATTTGACTTTAAAATAACCAAAGCAAAGTTGAAAAAAACAGATTTCGAGCAACAAGCCCAAAATATAGATAGCATTCGAAATATCATCAGAAAAGACATTCGATAAGATACTTTAAAGAAATGGTATAGACAGATAATTGCTATAATATGATTAGTCCTAAATAACCGTTACAGTTATTTAGGACTAATCATATTTGTTCTACTGATTCTTTTCTATTGAAAAATATCTTCAACTATTTCTCTCTGATACCAATTATTCTCCTTGGTAATCTTTCCGGTAACTAATATTTTTTTCATCTGGAAAATCTGCCGGAATTTTTTGCTTTACTTTTCCCGTCGCAGCCCATTCCGCTCCTCTGAGAAGCAAAACTTGAAAACCTGTACATTGTAAAGCCGGAGAATCTTCCGGTGTATTTCCAGCATGACCTAACATATCATGAAAGATACGTCCTTTCCCATAATCAACCGTAAAAATTAAAGGCTCTTCTCTTCCTGATCCACCCGTTTCCGGATCACTATAAGCTGTAAACAACAAATCTTTTATATTTCCAGGTCCTCGCATCCTGTCATAAAGTTCATCTTGAGCATGCAACCAATGATCTGGAAGTCCCCGAGTAATTGGATGATCTGAATTCCGTTTGTTTAAGATATAACTATGCTGACGTCCATGAGAACCTCCCGGACCTGGATTAGAATCTCGAACCAACGCCCCATCTTTCCAATAGACCCAATCTCCAGACTGTTCATTTCGTCCTTCCCAACCTCCTAATGCTGTAATTTCATTATATGCCTTCCATTTTGAAAACGCATTATTGGCTGCATGATAAACAACAACTCCTCCCCCGTTCTTCACATAGCTTTCAAACTTTTCCTGCACATTTTCAGGCCATGAATCTCCATTATAATCAAGAACAACCAATTGATAAGCATTAAAATCAGGAGAAAATACAGACATATCTCCTCCTGCTGCCGGAGTTTGAGCCACCTCAACCGAAAAAAGACCAGAAGATTCCAATATCTGTTTCAACACCTGATGACTCACTGGCCAATTATGATTGTTCTGACCTGTTATCAACAAAGTTTTAATCGGAGCTTTTGCCATGGTAGGTATAGTCGTTATCCACCCCACCAAAAGACATAGCCCAAACAACATCCATTTTTTCATCATTATAACTCTCTAATCCATATATTTCTGAAACTAACAGGATTTCCATGATCCTGTAATATGATAGGACCCGCTCCATGCGCCTGAATACGAGGAAGACCAACATATTCCGTAGTTCCTTGTATCAATGTATGATTCTGTACTAAAATACCGTTATGCAGTACAGTTACTGTCCCGTTAGACTGTAATGATCCGTCTGGCTTAAAACGAGGTGCTGTATAAACAATATCATAAATATTCCATTTTCCGGGAGGACGCATAGCATTTACCAATGGAGGAGTTTGTTTGTAAATGGAACCAGCCTGTCCATTAGCATAGGTTTCATTCTCGTAATTGTCTAATATCTGAACTTCATAACGTCCCTGCAGGAACACTCCACTATTTCCGCGTCCTTGACTTTCGCCTGTAATTCCTTCCGGTTCCCGCCATTCAAGATGTAATTGGAAATCGGTAAAGTTTTGTTTGGTTGATATTTGTCCCGTTCCCGGTTTTACTGTAAAACAACCATTGGCTACTGTCCATTTAGCCGCACTCTTGTCATCATGTTGCCAAGCTGAAAGGTCTTCCCCTCCAAATAATACAATAGCATCAGAAGGAGGTGACACCAACACATCTTCTTCTCCTGGAGTAACTATACGGGGCTGAGGCAACCAAAACTCAGTCATTCCCGGAGTCATCGCTTCTGGCTTCGGATACTCTTTTTGTTGGGCATAACCTACTGCAACCACGCAAGTTAATCCCACTAACATTACTGTCTTTATATTCATCTCTTTTCCTTTTTACACATAAAAAAAGATAAGGTAGTAAATAATTTATACTTAAAATTCCCTTATGGAACTTACACCATATTCATTTATCAAGTACAAATCTCCCCTAACTCTTCAAAAACACAATAAAGATATAGAACTGTAAATCAACGCGTTATTTTTAAATATCAATAAGTCTTTACAACAACTTTTTTCATTCCAAATGCTTTGCATTTTTACTAATTCTAACACATAATAAAAGAGGTGCATCAAATCATAAGATTTGGCACACCTCTTTTTATTTTATTACCAATTACCTGCATTGGATTTCACCAAACCAGGAATAGGTACCGGGAAGTTTTCCATACCTACATTACCTAAATGTAATTTCTTAGGTAACAATGACAATTCTGAAGCCATCATATCATCCCAGGTAAATTGTTTCCCTGTATAAGCAGATTCACGTGCCATAATACAAGCCAAAGAAGAAATAGCAGTCGTTTCAGCAAGACAAATTGGTTTTCCTGTACGAATACTGTTTACTAAATTCATATGTTCAAGTACATACGGATCGCGTTGCGGATGTTCCGCTTCCTGCTTTTTAAAGTCGTATTGCCAAACGATATTACCATCCAAATCACGAATAGCATGTTCATAACTATTCCATGAACCTTTCGTTCCAAAAATAGTTTCGCCTATATCGTTCGCACAATCATCTATCTGACGGGCTGCTGCATGTACTCGTACATTACCTTCATAAACGATATCCGCACTAAAATTATCATAAATATCCCCGGTCGTACGGCGTAAACGAGAACCCATACCTGTTACCCGAACCGGTTTTAAATGAGAGAACCAGGTAAACACATCTACATTATGTACCAACTGGTCAAGAACATGGTCTCCACACAACCAGTTCCAACTGAAAAAGTCACGCAACATGTATTCCATATCCGTCATACCCGGTTTACGAGTAAAGAACCACGGACCTCCTTGATTCCAATAAACATTTGCACTGACAATACGACCAATATAACCATCACGAACACGTTTATATCCTTCTACATAAGCGCGATCATGATGTCGCTGTGTTCCCGTTACGATAGATATACCTTTTGCCCGAGCCGTCTTACAAGCTGCCAATACCTTTTTACATCCTACCGGATCTACTCCTGCCGGTTTTTCACAAAAGACGTGTTTCCCTTGATCCACAGCATATTTCAAATGATCGGGATGGAAAACGGTTGGAGTAGCAATAATCACCAAATCAATATCTGAATCGATAACTTTTTTATAAGCCTCAAAACCATAGTGTACGTCACTATCTTTTACTTCTATCCCTTTTTGCTCTTTCAGATGTTTCCGCAAGCCTTCCAAACGATCTTCAAAAATATCTCCCATTACAGAAATCGTCACGTCATCGGCTGAATTCAAAAAGTTAAGGGCGGCTCCACTTCCTCGGCTACCACAACCGATAATCCCCGCTTTCAAAGGTTTCCCTGCTACTGCTTTACTTCCTGACAAATCAGGAATATAAACAGGGATGTCTGACTGAAGCGGCTCATAAGTAACTGCCGCTGCTTCTCCTCCATTAGGTCCCTTACAAGAATTCAATACTGAAAGGCCACTGACACTCAAAGCACCGGTAACACCTGCTGCTGCCGAATAAGATAAAAATTTCTTACGGCTCAATTTTTCTTCCTTCATAACAAAACAGAATTAAGTTAGTAATTTTGGTTAGTTAATATAAATTATTCTTTCACAAATGCTGCATCAAATGCAATTTCCGAAGTAGGGAAATCAATACGACGAACATACTCACAAGCTTCTTTCGCTCCATGTTCCCGATCCATTCCACTATCTTCCCATTCTACTGATAAAGGTCCTGAATATCGGATACGATTCAATAAACGAATAATCTCTTCAAACGCTATTTTTCCTCGACCTACACTCCGAAAATCCCAATAACGTCCTTCTGCTCCAAAAGCCGTATGGCCACCGAACACTCCTGCTTCTGTCGGAACATCACTCCACCAAACATCTTTCATATGAACATGGAAAATACGATCCGAAAAACAACGGATAAAGGACAAATAATCAACTCCCTGATAACCCATATGACTCGGATCATAATTAAATCCAAAAGCAGGATGGTAATTCACTGCCTCCAAAGCCCGACGAGCAGAAGCAATATCAAAAGCTATTTCTGTAGGATGGACTTCCAATGCAAAACGGATGCCCAATTGTTGATAAGCATCAAGCACAGGAAGCATACGACGTGCAAACTCCGAATAACCTGATGCAACATCCTCTTGTGAAACAGGAGGAAAAGCATACAACATATGCCAAATAGGACTTCCTGTAAATCCTATCACCGTAGTAACACCCAACATTTTTGCCACTTCTGCACAACGAATCATCTCCTCTGCTGCACGTTGTCTCACCCCTTCCGGATCTCCATCCCCCCATAACCGAGGAGGAAGAATTGCCTTATGCCGAAAATCAATAGGATCACAAATACACTGTCCGACAAGATGATTCCCGACAGCATAAACAGACAAACCATACTTGGCTACCGTAGTTTTTATTCCTTCAATATATTCTGGAGAAAGGCGTCCTATATCCAGGTGATTTTCACAACAAGCCAGTTCCAGTCCATCATAACCAAACGATTTTGCTTTGGAACATAACTCTTCCAATGACATATCGCCCCATTGAGCCGTATATAAAATAACTTTTCGTGCCATATCTACCCTCCTATTTTATCCAGTCAATCCATTTCTTTTCTTCTTCATAGCCCGATGTTACAACAGTTTCTATAAACTGCATTCCACGAACACCGTCTTCTGCATCAGGGAAATCAAGCCAGGCAGGATCAGGTTCTACTCCATCGTACTTAGCAGCTACTGTACGAGCAAAATTTCGATAAATATTGGCAAATGCTTCAATATAACCTTCCGGATGTCCTCCAGGAGTACGAGTATTGGCAACAGCTGCTGCTCCCATATATCCATTCCCTGTCCGAACCACCTCTGCAGGACGATCTCCCCATTTTACCCATAACGTATTAGGCTCTTGCTGGTTCCATTCTATTCCCCCTTTTTCTCCATAAATACGAATCTTTAAAGCGTTTTCTTCTCCTGCTGCTACTTGTGATGCCATCAGTACTCCTTTTGCTCCATTATCAAAACGTAATAATGCCGCACCGTCATCATCAAGCATACGACCTGGGACAAATGTTCCTAAATCGGCACATAAAGCAGTACAACGCAATCCCGATATATATTCAGCCAAATGTAACGCATGAGTACCTATATCTCCCATACACCCAGCTTTCCCTGAACGCTTAGGATCTGTCCGCCATCCTGCATTACTACCCGGATTTAACTCCACTCTGGCAGCCAACCATCCTTGAGGATACTCCACATATATCTTTCGAATCTTTCCAAATTGCCCCGAAGCAAACCGTTCTTTTGCCTCCTTCACAGCAGGATAACCGGAATAAACATGAGTAAGTGCCAAAGTACGGCCTGTCTCTTTTACTTTATCCCTTAGCTGCTTGGCTTCTTCCAATGAAAAAGTCATCGGTTTTTCGATAACAACATCAAACCCATTTTCCAAAGCCATCATAGCTGGTCCGAAATGTACTATATTAGGAGTTACAATAGTCAAAAAATCCATCCTTTCTCCTTCCGGCAAAACAGATTCTTTCTGAATCATCTCCTCATAAGAAGAATAAATACGATCGTCCGGAAGAAAATAACTTTTACCTGAAGTATAGGAAATATTAGGATCAATACTGAAACATCCGCATACCAATTCAATGCGGTTATCCATTAATGCGGCGGCCCGATGAATGGCTCCGATAAAAGCATCAGATCCCCCTCCGACCATCCCCATTCTCAATTTTCTGTTCATGGTGTTCGTTTTAGTTTAGGTTAAAAACAAGTATAAAAAAGTTGTTTCGAATTCCTCCCGTACTTCAATGTTCTTGAATTTTTCCGTATCTTTTACTCAAAAGAAAAAATAGGGATTACCTTAAACATTTGTACGGCAAAAATTCGAAACAACCAAAAATCAGCCGACAATATACTAATAAATATTACATTTTGCAAATTTATTTACTAAAATCACGCGGAGATGGAACCGGAGGAACCGGTTTACGATCTTTTAGCTGCTTCATCACCTCCTCTATGGCTGCATCCAACTGTTGATCCTCTCCATCCCATTCCCGAGCAGGATCATTATCCACGACAATATCAGGATCAACACCATGATTTTCTATAATCCACTGACCATCTTTAAATGAATAAGAAGTAAAGAAAGGTACTCGTAAATCAGAACCATCGATAAACGGTAAAGAACCGCTAATTCCTACAATACCTCCCCAGGTACGTGTACCAATAAGTTTTCCTAATCCTAAGGCCCGGAATCCCCAGGGGAAAAGATCTCCATCTGATGCTGAATATTTGTTAATCAGACACACCTTCGGGCCATAAAGTGTTCCATCCGGAATCAAATGTGTCCGAACCGAATTACGTGACATGGTAACCCGATAAGGTTCTCGTGATAACCGTTCCAAAATCATCGGAGACACATTTCCTCCTCCATTGGCACGATCATCTATAATCAACCCCTCTTTGTCCAATTGAGGATAAAAATATCGGGCAAACTCATTCAGCCCATCTACTCCCATATCCGGAATATACACATATCCTATACGACCTCCAGAGGCTTCTTCTACCTTACGAATATTTCTCTGTACCCATTCATAATGATACAATGCTGATTCATCAGAAATCGGACGAATAACAATCTTTCGTGCCCCTTCAGAAGAAGGAGTATTATTCAATGCTATTTCAGTAGGAACATTCGCCTTCCCTACCAATAAAGAATACAAATCTTTTACAGAAGACACATCTACTCCATCAATAGCCGTAATGTATAGTCCTTCCTTTACATCAAGGCCATTTTCGGTCAATGGAGAACGCAACGCAGCAGAATAAGAAGCTCCTTTCAATATCTTATCAATACGGAAATAACCGGATTTATCCCGAGAAATTTCTGCTCCTAACAATCCTAATTTGGACCGATCCGCCCGAATGACTTCTCCCGGATTAAAATAAGCATGACCGCAATTTAACTCGCCAATCATCTCTCCTATGACATAATTTAAATCAAGACGGTGCTTAACATAAGGAAGTAATACTTCATATTTCTTTTTCATTGCAGACCAATCCACTCCATGCATATTGGACAAATAAAATCCATCTCGCATATGACGCCATGCCTCATCAAAAATCTGAGCCCATTCCTGTGAATAATCAGTCGTAATTTTCATATCTGATAAATCCACCGGTCTTTCCAAATTGGACGGACCAGAAGGTATATCTATAATATAAATATTTCCGCCCTTATTAATCAAGGCTTTTTTATTGTTAGGTGTCAAATCCATATAACCACCCTCTACTATCAAACGTTCTGTTTTATCTTTCAAATTATACATATAAACAGAACCTCCCCGATGATAATAAATCTTATCATCTATTCCAAAAAAGCCGGAATAGTAAGAAGGTGACAACGGCAACTTGACAATTCGATCCGTTATTCCTTCCAAATCTATTCGAATACCTGATGTTGTATCTGCCGATTCTGTTTTTTTCTCACCCACTACGGCATCCGATTCCAAAAATGGAGAAGGAGTATCTTGAGACAACAACACCAAATAAACTCCATTCATATTGTTATATACATGATTCCATTCGGTAGAACCATATGTTGGATTAAAATCACGTGCTGAAGTAAAGATAATGTACTTCCCATCATTACTGAATCTCGGAGAATGGGAAGAATACCATTTTTCAGTTAACGGATACTCTTTCCCTGCCGCCATATCATAAGCATAAATTACAGACATATCATTGGAGGCGGAACGGGTATAAGTCAACCATTTTCCATCCGCTGAAAAACTAACGTTCCCCGGAAGACCGTTCGGATCTTCTACCAGAACTTTTTTCTTCCGAGAAGTTATATCCAAGGAAATGACTCTGTTCTTTCTATCCAAATAGACCAGAGTTTTCGAATCAGGAGACCATAATACATCTGTAATATAAGTATCATTATCTGATGTTATTTGTTCCGGTTCTCCTCCTTCTACCGACTGTAAATAAAGTTCCGTTTCCCCGGTCCTATCTGAAATATATACAATCCATTTCCCATCATAAGACCATTTGGCACGACGTTCATGCGCCCCTGGTGTACGGGTAATATTTTTTGTTACTCCACCTGAAACAGGGACATCAAACACCTCTCCTCGAGCAGTTACGGCTAAACGTTCTCCATTAGGAGAGGGAGAAAACAAAGTAATATAATCTTTTCCATCTTTAACCTCACTACGAGCGTAAGTGTTATCGGAAATCAAGGTAACATCAATTTTTTCAGTTTTTCCCGTCGCTGAATCAAACTTATAAATATATCCGCCATTTTCAAAAACAATCAAATTTCCATGAGAAGAAGGAAACTTTATGTCATAAGTCTTAAAATCGGTCTCTTTTCTTGTTTCCTTGGTCTGAATATTATAGGAAAAAAGATTCATAACACGATCCCGATCTGACAAATAATAAATTTTATTTCCAATCCACATGGGAATAATATCCTGAGCATTATTATTGGATATATTTTCAACTTGGCGAGTAGTAAAGTCATATATCCATATATCATCAGCCATTCCTCCTTGATAATACTTCCAGGTCCGGAATTCCCGCATTACCCGATTATATGCCAACTGTTTCCCATCCGGAGAATATGAACAAAATCCCCCTTCAGGTAAAGGAAGAATATCAGACAATCCGCCTTCTTTAGCGACTGTATAAAGATGCCCTGTAAAAGACCCTCCCGTACGTTGTCGGGAACGATAAACAACTTTCCCTTCCGGAGTCCACGTAATTACAATATTATTAGGGCCCATACGATCCCCTATATCATCCCGAGACAAAGTTGCCGTATAAGTTAGCCGTAAGGGTTCCCCGCCTTCTGAAGGCATGGCAAACACTTCCGTATTTCCATCATATTGACCGGTAAAAGCGATGGTCTTACCGTCCGGAGAAAAACGAGGGAACATCTCATAGCCTATATGGGATGTTAAACGGCGTGCCATTCCTCCAGAAATGGGGACAGAATAAAGGTCTCCTGCATAACTAAACACAACCGTTTCTCCATTAGTTGCAGGAAAACGTAACAACCTGCCTTCTTCCGTTGCCGCAAATGAAATTACCGGCATACATAGCAACAGGCTGAACAATAAATAAATTTTCTTGATTTGCATAATAAAAATGGGTTAATTTTTTCCAATCAAGTTTCAAAAGTAATGAATTTTATAATTCATTCGAAAAAACAAAAAAATGTAATATTTATTGTCTAATCATCTGAGTCTTCTAAATATCCATAGAAAAAGATCTCATAACTTAACTTAATATGACAGGATGAGTGAAAAAAATAGTTCGATTTGACAGTTTCTTATTACCTTTGCCAACAATATAAATTATTCAATACAAAAACAGATGCAAAATATAGAGGACATACAAAAACCTGTTAAACATGAATTGCAAAAGTTCTCGGAATATTTTGCATCTGCCTTAAAAAATGAACAACCTGAAATACAGGAAGTCATCAATTATATTCTAAAGACGCAGGGGAAACAGATGCGGCCTCTTTTTCTATTGTTAACAGCCGGTCTGCATGGTGAAATCAATCATAAAAGTTATGTTGCCGCGACATTAATTGAACTCATGCATACTGCCTCTTTGGTACACGATGATATAGTAGATGAAGCCTATCAACGACGGAATAAATGGTCTGTCAATGCTTTATGGAGATCAAAAAAAGCCGTTTTAATAGGGGATTACATTTTAGCTCGTGGCATACGTACTGCCGTAGATAATGAATTATACGACATTATTCGGGAAATCTCCTTCGTTATTGAAGACATGAGTAAAGGGGAATTAATCCAAGCAGATGCCTCATTGTCTCTCGATATTTCCAGAAATGAATATTTTGAAATCATCCGATGTAAAACAGCCTCTTTACTCAGTGCTTGCAGTTATTCCGGAGCAAAAAGTACTGGAGCTTCTCCCGAAGAGGTAAACCGAATGCGTCAATTTGGAAATCTTTTAGGACTTGCTTTCCAAATAAAAGATGATTTACTGGATTACAATCAAACAAACTTGATAGGGAAACCTGTTCTTAATGATATTAAGGAACGAAAAATGACTTTACCTTTGATTGAAGCATTGGAAAATGTTACGGAACAGGAAAAAGAGAAAATAAAAGGTTATCTAAGAGAGGCCAATCAAAATAAAATATCGGCTAATAAAGTTTATGAGTTTGTACTCCAACATAATGGAATTTCCAAAGCTACTGCTCTTATGGAACAGAAAGAACGGGAAGCCCTGCAACTTTTAGAGGGGTATCCGGATTCGCCGTATAAAGAGGCTTTGATAAAATATGCCAACTATATTATGGATAGAAAAAAATAATTTATTATAAAATGGACAATAAAGTAATAGGTGTAGCTTCAGACCATGCAGGGTATGAAATGAAAGAAGTAATTATAGGTTATTTAATGGCTTGTGGATATCCTGTAAAAGATTACGGATGCCACTCTTCTGCAAGCGTGGACTATCCTGATTATGCCCATCCATTAGCTGAAGGTATTGAAAAAGGAGATTGTTGCATGGGAATAGCCTTATGTGGTAGTGCCAATGGAATATCCATGACTTTAAACAAACATCAGGATATTCGGGCTGCCATCTGTTGGAAACCTGAACTGGCTGTATTGGCTAGACAACACAATGATGCCAATGTATGTTCTCTTCCGGCCCGCTTTATCGATAATAAAACAGCTTGTGATATCATCGACTCATTTTTAGGAACAGCATTTGAAGGGGGCAGACATCAAATACGCATAGATAAAATTCGAATCAAAAACAACAAGTAATCTTTTGATAACTTTCCATGACTAAAACCTCTCATAAAATCAAAGGGATGATTCCCAACTTCATCACCTGTTTAAATTTATTATGCGGGTGTATCGGCTCTGTTTTCGCTTTCAACGGAGAATTAACCATAGCTTTTTGGATGGTTATAATAGCTGCTGTTTTTGATTTTTTCGACGGATTTGTTGCTCGATTACTAAAAGCATATAGTCCTATGGGAAAGGAATTGGATTCCTTAGCCGATTTAATTAGTTTTGGGATGGTCCCTGCTGCCGTATTTTTTGCATTGGGATTAGGATATCCGGCTTTCTTAATCGTCATTTTTTCAGCCCTACGCTTGGCCAAGTTTAATATTGACACACGTCAGACAAGTGAATTTATTGGATTGGCCACTCCTGCCAACGCTCTCTTCTTCACTTCTTTAGGGTATATATATGCAGCCTATGATGAAGGTACTTTTCTCTCCTCTTATTTAGAAAATCGATGGATTCTTTTAGGATTAGTCGTTCTTTTTTCACTACTGATGACCAGTGAAATAAGAATGTTCTCATTAAAAATGAAAGACTACCAAATAAACAAAAATAAAATTAGATATGGATTTCTTATCTGTTCTTTGATTTCTTTAGTCCTATTTAAGATTATTGCTGTTCCTTTCATTATCCTTACATATATTATCATAAACATTATAAATCACTTATGCACTTCAAGGCAAACTGATTAGTTTTGCGGAATAGCCCAAAAAAACACTATATTTGCAGCTGTTTTCCGTATTGAACCACATAATGAAAGATGCCAGGACCAAATTTTACGGAGCGTTATCATGGATAATCCTATCTGTCATAACCTTATCGGCCCTGTCTCCGGCGGCGGCACAATCGTTCGGCGACGGGACAGATGCCAGTGTATATGATAGGAATCAAAGTGCTACTTTGCTAAATGCCAATCCTCTGTTAAGCGACCCCAATGCTCCTGTCGATTCTCTGAGCAGAAAAAAAGAACGGAAAGAAAAGAAACCATTATCTTCATATTATTTTAGTGATTCTACCAAACGGCAAAATGTATTCTCTTGGAAGCATAATCCGTTTAACAACGATATAGAAATTATTCCTATTGACACAGCTCTTTATAATTTCCAAAAAGACTATATCTTTTTCCAACAAGAAAATGTAGGAAATGCCTATTTAGGACAATTAGGAGGAGCATCCATTCCTTTGAATTACTTTAACCGGCCTCAATTTCAAAGCTTTTCTTTTCTAAATGCTTATGCCAGTTATTTGTTTACTCCGGAAAATGTCCCTTTCTACAATGGGAAACGTCCCTTTTCCCAACTCTCTTTTTTCATGTCCGGACAAACAAAACGAGCAGAAGAACAGTTGCGTGTCATTCATGCCCAAAACATATCTCCCTCTTCCAATATCAATTTAAACTATCGAAACAACGGAACCAGAGGGATGTACACCAATCAACGTTCCAAAGATAAAAATCTATCTTTATCATTTTCCCATTCAGGGAAAAAATATTCCATCCACGGAGGATATTTATTCAATATGGGGGATATTTATGAAAATGGAGGTTTAA
>CASFOM010000019.1 GCA_949296295.1 uncultured Alistipes sp.
TCATCGACTTTCTTTTTTCTATATACAAGGTTATATAATTGCACTATCTCCAGTGCAAATATATAACAAATGTCCTGATTCTTAACACTCAAATAAAGAATAAATACGTTTTATGTAAACAGTCGGGGACTATTTTTTTTTCTTTTATTGATACAGTTCTGAAATCCTATCCAGATATCGAAAACCAAACTCTAAATATCTTTAAGATCCCCCAATGGGTATTGTTTCAACATATTCTCTTCCATCCATTGATTCGCAGCCACAGGAGACATCTTCCATCCTGAATTACAAGTAGCTACAAATTCTACAAAAGAAGTACCCTTCCCTTCCATCGATTTCTGAAATGCTTTTTTCAAAGCACTTTTAGCCTTGCGTACTGCGGCAGGTTTATGAACCGCTTGTCGGGTAACATAACTCACTCCTTCAAGATGACATAACATATCCGCTATTTTAACGGGGAAACCGTGTAATTGAGCATTTCTACCCTCAGGAGTTGTCGCCGTCTTCATTCCAAGCAATGTAGTAGGAGCCATTTGTCCCCCCGTCATGCCGTAAATACCGTTATTAATAAAGATAATGGTAATATTTTCCCCCCGATTACAAGCATGTATTGTCTCCCCGGTACCAATAGCAGCCAAATCCCCATCTCCCTGATACGTAAAAACCATATTCTCTGGATTCAACCGTTTTAATGCAGAAGCAATCGCAGGAGCTCGTCCATGAGCCGCTTCTATCCAGTCAATATCTATGTAATCATAAGCAAAAACGCCACACCCCACAGGAGAAACACCAATACAATTATGCTCAAGATTCAATTCATCGATCACTTCCGCAATCAGTTTATGAATAGTACCATGACTACACCCCGGGCAATAATGCATTACCTTATCTGTCAATAACCGGGCTTTCGTATAAACCAACTGTCCCTGTTCCTGAATATTATTTTGTTCCATAATTTAATCTTTCATTAAAGATGTTAATGCATCGAAAACCTCATTAGGAGAAGGAATCATTCCCCCACAACGTCCATAATGCTTTACAGACACACGATTTTGGGCAGCCAACCGTACATCTTCCACCATCTGTCCCATACTCATTTCTACCGTTAGAATACCTTTCACCTGTTGAGACAATTTAGAAATTGGTTCCACAGGGAAAGGATAAAGAGTAATGGGTCGTAATAATCCAGCCTTGATACCGGCCTCTCTGGCCATTTCGACACATTTATGACTGATACGTGCGGATGAGCCGTAAGCAACAATCAAATATTCAGCATCATCACATTCAAATTCCTGATAACGAACTTCCCGGGATTCTATTACCTTGTATTTACGCTGTAAATGAAGGTTAAATTCCTCTTGTTGAACAGAATCAAGATTTACGGAAGTAATGATGTTGGATTTTCCGTTACGTTTGCTTCCGGTAGAAGCCCATGTTCCATAACGTTGTTCTATTTCATCATTAGAAAGCCGAGGTCGGGGTTCTTTTAAAACGACCTTTTCCATCATCTGTCCGATAATACCGTCAGAAAGTATGATTACGGGCGTACGGTATTCAAAGGCAAGATCAAATGCAATTTCAACAAAATCATTCATTTCCTGCACTGAATAGGGAGCCAATACAATGGCATGGTAATCACCATGTCCTCCTCCTTTCACAACTTGAAAATAATCACTTTGGGCAGGTTGAATGGTTCCAAGTCCAGGTCCACCACGCATAACATCCACAATAACACAAGGTAATTCAGCCCCTGCAATATAAGAAATGCCTTCTGACATCAAACTAATTCCAGGGCTTGACGAAGAAGTCATAACCCGTTTCCCCATAGCAGCTCCGCCATATAACATATTAATAGAAGCCACTTCACTTTCAGCCTGTAAAACCACCATTCCTGTTGTTTCCCAAGGCTTCAAATCCATAAGTGTTTCCATAATCTCCGTCTGAGGAGTAATGGGATAACCGAAATAGCCGTCACATCCTGCTCTTACGGCAGCATGTGCTACCACCTCGTTTCCTTTCATCAATCTCACGTCTTCCATAAATATCATTTGGAATTTATTTTTCTACTTTTTTTCTAAATACAGTAATACAACTGTCGGGACAAACAATAGCGCAAGAAGCACATCCTACACATCCCTCTTTATCCAACAGGTAACAATAGTGATACCCTTTTCCATTTACTTGTTTATGCAAAGCAATAACATGGGTAGGACATACTTCTATACACACCCCACATCCTTTGCATTTTTCCGTATCAACTAAAATGGAACCCTTAATTGTTGCCATAAATAAATCCGTTCTATTTTCTTTTATAAACTGTTTTTACTTTTCTTTTATTATTCCCTGATTGTATTCATTCCGGGAATAAACTAATTTATATGATAAAAGTACAGGGATTTATTTTTCATAAAAACAACATGAAAACGTTATATACTATATCCAAAAAATTGAAAAAAAGGGTAACAAATAAAAAAGATACGGAGTTCTCATATCGCAAGAACCCCGTATCTTAAACTTTTTCAAGCTACTATTTTGGAAGAAACATCCTCTAATCCAGTTTGTGAATAACCAGTCCAGACCTCAATTTTGGCTCAAACCATGTAGTTTTAGGCGGCATGATATTTCCACTGTCAGCAATATCTATCAGTTGTTTCATGGAAACCGGATATAAAGCAAAAGCAACTTTCATTTCTCCACTATCCACCCGTTTTTTTAATTCACCCAGTCCTCGAATTCCACCAACAAAATCAATTCTCTTATCGGTTCTAAGATCTTTAATTCCCAAAATATTGTCTAACACTTTGTTGGAAAGTATCGTAACATCCAATACACCTATGGGATCATGGTCATCATAAGTACCCGGTTTTGCTGTCAAACTATACCACTTATGATTCAAATACATACTGAAGTTATGTAAAGCAGTTGGTTTATAAATATCCTCACCCATTTCCTTTATCTCAAAGCAATCCTTTAACTTTTCAAGGAAATCCGCTTCTGACAGCCCATTAAGATCCTTGACAACTCGGTTATAATCAATAATTTTCAATTGATTATCCGGGAAAATAACAGCCAGAAAATAACAATATTCCTCATTTCCCGTATGAGCAGGATTAGCTGCCTTTTTTTCACTGCCTACTAAGGCTGCTGCTGCTGTACGATGATGTCCGTCAGCAACATATAAAGCAGGGATCTGTTCAAATATAGCCGTTATTCGCTTAATCACTTCTGGATCATCAATACACCAAAACGTATGACCAAACCCATCTTCTGCTACAAAATCATATTCAGGTGCTTGATTCTTGGTAATATTAGCAATAATCTCATCCATCTCTTTTTGTGCCGGATAAGAAAAGAAAACAGGTTCCAGATTGGCATTCTGTATTCGAACATGTATCATTCTATCCTCTTCTTTATCCCGACGGGTAAGTTCATGTTTTTTTATTTTTCCGCTCAGGTAATCTTCAAAATGACAACAAGCCACTAATCCATATTGAGTTCTTCCCTCCATCGTTTGGGCATAGATATAATATTTCTCTTCCTTATCCTGCACTAACCAGCCATTATCCTGCCACTTTTTAAAATTTTCAACCGCTTTATCGTAAACTTCTTTGGAATGTTCGTCCGCAATAGGGACAAAGTCAATCTCCGGTTTAATAATATGTAATAAAGATTTTTCACCGGCTTCCTGTTGAGCTTCCTGAGAATTCAAAACATCATAAGGCCGAGAAGCTACTTCTTTTGCATAAATCTTAGGAGGGCGTATTCCCTTGAATGGTTTTATTTTTACCATACTTTCTATTCATTAATAAGATTAAAGGATTTATCTAAACTAAAGGCATATCCTTCTCATAGCGAACACTCTATTATTAACATCTCTACTCCATCAGGCCATTCAATATACCTGCTGACGAGATTATCAATATTTGATATTTCACATATATTGATATACCTGAATCTTTTTTTATAAGCTACAACATGATTTTGGGGATTACGGAAAGAATCCTTGTTACTTCCCTCTTGTTATTCTTTCCCAAAATCTTTGTTTCTGTCTATTCTGATACCTTTTTTAAAGAAGGTGCGCCAAATTTCATTATTTGACACACCCTCCATAAAAAAACTATTTATTCACTTGGAATCGGCAATCTCCATTTTTAAAGAAAGCCACAATTTGTTTGGCAGCAGCCAATCCTGCATTAATATTGGCTTCAGCAGTCTCAGCTCCCATTTTCTTTGGCGTGGAAAATACTCTTTTCCCAAATTTTTCTTGCAATGTTGCATAATTGTCCGGCAATATATCTGTAGCATACTTCAAATCGGGACGTTCTGCAAGCAATTCACATAATTGTTCTTCATCAACCACCTCCTTACGCGCGGTGTTAATGATGGATGCCCCTTTAGGCAATCGTCCCAACAAACCTTTATTCAAACTTTTCTTCGTTTGTTCATTAGCTGGAATATGAACAGATACATAGTCGCTTGCTGCATACAATTCTTCTACCGAAGCCACAGGGATAACGCCATCTTTTTCATATACCGTTGAATCCGTAATAAAGGGGTCATAAGCATACACTTCCATACCCAGTGCTTTTCCATAACGTCCGACAATACGCCCTACATTACCGTAAGCATGTATGCCTAACTTTTTCCCTTTTATTTCAGAACCTGTTCCCGGAGTAAATTGATTTCTGGCCATAAAAATCATCATACCGATAGCCAATTCAGCCACAGCATTTGAATTTTGACCTGGCGTATTCATAACAACCACCCCCTTACTCTTGCTTGTAGCAAGATCGACATTATCGTATCCGGCTCCGGCACGAACCACTATTTTTAAATTAGGAGCAGCATTCAATACCTCTGAAGTTACTTTATCGCTTCGGATAATTAAAGCATCTACATCCTTCACTGCATCCAACAATTGTTGCTTGTCGGTATATTTTTCCAGGAAAGCAGTAGTATATCCTGCTTCATCAAAAATATTTTTTATTCCGTTTGTAGCAGCGGAAGCAAACGGTTTTTCTGTTGCTATTAAAACTTTCATACAATTAATTTCTATTTATGTTTTCTTTCAAATTCCTGCATGCAAGCCACCAAAGCTTCCACACTTTCCTTAGGTAAGGCATTATAAGTAGATGCGCGGAATCCACCGACCAAACGATGACCTTTAATCCCTACCATTCCCTGTTCTCCTGCAAAAGTCATAAATTCCGAAGCCAAATCTTCATATCCATCATTCATTACAAAACAGATATTCATTAAAGAACGGTCTTCTTTTTCTGCAGTTCCTTTAAACAAGGTATTTCGATCAATTTCATCGTACAACAACTGCGCTTTTTCTTGATTTCGTTTCTGAATGGCATTTACCCCACCAATTGATTTCAACCATTTCAAAGTTTCGCGAATCACATAAATAGTAAATACGGGAGGGGTATTAAACATAGAATTGTTTTTTATATGATTCCGATAATCTACCATAGAAGGTAATGGGCGACTTACTTTCCCCAGCAAGTCTTCACGAACAATAACAAATGCGGCACCGGCAGGTCCCATATTTTTTTGTACACCGCCATAAATTAACCCATATTTCGATACATCCACCGGACGAGACAAGATATCAGAACTCATATCAGCCACCAAAGGAACAGGAGAATCAATATCTGTATGGTATTCAGTACCATAAATTGTATTGTTTGTTGTAATATGTAAATAATCGAGATCATCAGGAATCTCAAATCCTTTGGGGATATAAGTAAAATTCTTGTCTTCGGAAGATGCTACAACGATTGTTTCTCCAAACAATTTTGCTTCTTTAATCGCTTTTTTTGCCCATACACCGGTATTCACATACCCTGCTTTTTTTTCCAACAGGTTGTAAGGGATATGAAAGAACTGTGTACTGGCACCTCCACCAACAAAAATTACGGAATAATTATCCGGTATATTCAATAATTCCCGAAACAATGCAACAGTCTCATCCATTACTGCATCAAAATCTTTCGATCGGTGAGATATTTCAAGAAGAGACAAACCGATACCGTTCAAATCGAGGACGGCTTTAGCCGCATTTTCAATAGCAATACGAGGCAGAATGGAAGGCCCTGCATTAAAGTTGTGTTTCATAAGTGTATTTTTTATTGGTTATTATTATCTGATCGTTTTCAAACTATCAAATTTACGAAATAAAAATGAAAGATACAACACTTTTCCCCATTTCTTAGGTAAAGAGACGGGGGGACGGAATTTATTATTTTTCTATAATTTATCGTTTTTTGAATACGAGGACAAATAAAGAATATAACTAAGCCGGAATTTCATAAAAGTTTTTATGAAATTCCGGCTGAAACGATAAGATGAATTTTTTACGCAAAAAAATCTATCAATTCTTCAAAAGGAATAGTCTTTTGTTCTCCTTTTTTCATTTCTTTCACTGTTGCCTGACCAGAAATCAGTTCATTTTCTCCAATTAAAACAACATAAGGAATAGAACGTTTGTTGGCATAATCCATTTGTTTTTTCATTTTCACAGATTCGGGATAAATTTCTGCAGCAATACCTGCATTACGAACCTGGGACAACAGTTTCAAAGCTGCTATCTGTTCCTTTCCACCAAAATTAACGAATAATACTTTCGTTGTAATATTGGTATCTTCAGGGAAAAGATTTAAGCCCGTCAAGACATCATAAATACGGTCAGCCCCAAACGATACACCTACGCCGGAAACTCCCTTTAAACCAAAAATACCGGTCAAATCATCATAACGTCCTCCACCGGAGATACTGCCTATGGCAAAATCATTTGCCTTTACTTCGAAAATAGCTCCTGTATAATAATTCAATCCACGGGCCAAAGAAAGATCCAATTCCGGTTGAAGCGGTATATTCAAAGCCTGAACAACAGATAAAATCGTCTCTACTTCCTCTATCCCTTTCATCCCCGTCTCACTTCCAGAAATCATGGATTTTATACATTCCAACTTTGTTTCATTATCCCCTTGTAAGGTTAAAATGGGTTGCAGTCGATTAATTGCGTCAGAATCAAGCCCCTTTGACTCCAGCTCTGCATTCACGTTTTCAAGGCCAATCTTATCTAATTTATCAATAGCCACAGTAATATCAGTCATCTTGTCTGCATGACCGATGCTTTCAGAAATACCATATAAAATCTTACGATTATTCAATTTCAGTGTAACAGATACTTTAAATGCAGCAAATACGTCGGAAATAATCTGTATCAATTCCACTTCATTCAACAAAGAGTCGCTTCCTACTACATCTACATCACATTGATAAAATTCCCGATAACGTCCTTTTTGAGGTCGATCTGCACGCCATACCGGCTGTACCTGATACCGTTTAAAAGGAAATACAATCTCATTCTGATGTTGTACAACATAACGGGCAAAAGGAACAGTAAGGTCATAACGCAATCCCTTTTCACTAATTTTCACCCCTGCCGCTGCACTGTTTCCTTCTTCCAAATCCTTTTGGGACAAATCTTTTAAAAAGTCCCCGGAATTCAATACTTTAAACAATAATTTATCTCCTTCTTCTCCATACTTTCCCAACAAAGTAGATAAATTTTCCATAGACGGAGTTTCCAAAGGGAGAAATCCATATTTTTCAAATACCGTTTTTATTGTATCAAAAATATATCTTCTTTTAATCATTTCCATAGGCCCGAAATCACGAGTTCCTTTAGGAATAGAAGGTTTTTGTATTGTCACCATATAATAAGTTTCTTTATATATATAAATGTATCAAACTAGTCTGCCAACAATTTCTTATACCGTACACGATGAGGGGTAATATCCCCCAACCGTTTCTTTTTATTCTCTTCATACTCACTGTAATCTCCTTCAAAAAAGACAACTTTGGAATCTCCCTCAAAAGCCAAAATATGAGTGGCAATACGGTCAAGAAACCAACGGTCATGAGATATAATCACAGCACATCCGGCAAAAGCTTCCAACCCTTCTTCCAACGCACGTAATGTATTAACATCTATATCATTCGTCGGTTCATCCAACAACAACACATTCCCCTCTTCTTTTAAAGCCAAAGCCAAATGCAAACGGTTTCGTTCTCCCCCTGACAACACACCACATTTTTTTTCCTGATCAGCCCCTGTAAAATTAAAACGGGAGATATAGGCACGAGCATTGATTGAACGTCCGCCCAATACCAAATTTTCACTATTCTGAGAAATTACCTCATAAACACTTTTATTCGGATCAATTGACTTGTGCTGTTGATCTACATAAGCTATTTTAACCGTTTCTCCTACACGAAAACTTCCCGCATCAGCTGTTTCCTGTCCCATAATCATTCGAAACAAGGTAGTCTTTCCGGCACCATTAGCACCAATAACCCCAACAATTCCATCCGGTGGCAATTTAAAATTAAGATGTTCAAACAACACTTTATCCCCATAAGCCTTAGCCACATCATTCGCCTCAATGACCACATCCCCCAAACGAGGACCATTAGGAATAAATATCTCCAATTTTTCTTCTTTTTGCCGAACATCCTCATTCATCATCTTATCATAAGCGGACAAACGCGCTTTGGATTTGGCCTGTCGAGCCTTAGGAGCCATACGTACCCATTCCAACTCACGTTCAAGGGTTTTACGACGTTTACTCTCCTGCTTCTCTTCCATAGCCATTCGAGCAGTCTTTTGTTCCAACCATCCAGAATAATTTCCTTTCCAAGGGATACCTTCTCCCCGATCCAGCTCCAATATCCATCCCGCTACATTATCCAAAAAATAACGGTCATGAGTAACAGCAATAACAGTCCCTTTATATTGTTGAAGATGTTGTTCCAACCAGTCAATACTTTCTGCATCAAGATGATTAGTAGGCTCATCCAACAACAAAACATCCGGTTCCTGTAATAATAATCGGCACAAAGCTACCCGACGTCGTTCTCCTCCGGAAAGATTTTTTACAGGGGTATCACCGTCGGGACAGCGCAATGCATCCATTGCCCGTTCCAAAACAGTATCCAATTCCCAACCGTTTTTTTGTTCTATTAACTCGGTCAATTCACCCTGTCGGACAATCAAAGCATTCATCTCATCATCGCTCATCGGTTCCATGAATCGATTATTTACCTCCTCATACTCTTTTAATAATGCTACCACTTCCGCACATCCTTCCGACACCACTTCCCGAACCGTCTTATCATCATCCAGATGAGGTTCCTGTTCCAAATACCCTACGGAATATCCTGGAGCAAAAACAACTTCTCCCTGGTAATTTTTATCAATCCCTGCGATAATCTTCATCAATGTCGA
>CASFOM010000020.1 GCA_949296295.1 uncultured Alistipes sp.
TCTTAATTCTGTCAATGTACGTGTTTTTAAATAAACTATATCTAGTTCTCTTTTTGCGGGGACAAAGATATCCATTTTTATCCCTTACATCCAAATTTTTTTTAAAGTTTTTTTTTGCTTTTTTTCTACGGTCACACAATATTATCTTAGTATCAGAACGTTATCAATAAAAAATTTTGCATTATTTTTCACTGATATTTTATTAACAGATAAAAAATACCTACCTTTGAAAAAATTTGTGCATAAATGATCAAAGTTCATAGCATAAAAAAACGTTTTGGCTCACTGGATGTTTTGAAAGGAATCGACCTGCACATTTCAAAATCTGAAGTAGCAGCAATAGTAGGGGCCAGTGGTGCCGGGAAAACGACACTACTACAAATCATAGGTACGCTGCTTCCTCCTGATGAAGGCAGCGTATTTATCGATGGGACGGATATAAACAAGCTTTCAGCGAAAGAGTTGGCTGTTTTTAGAAATCGAAAAATTGGTTTTGTTTTTCAATTTCATTACCTGCTTCCCGAATTTACAGCATTGGAAAATGTCATGTTACCGGGTTTTATAGCAGGTTACAGTCGCAGTGAGACCGAGAAAAAGGCACAAGACCTGTTAAAATTATTGAATATGTCACAACGCTTGCAACATAAACCGGCCGCCTTATCAGGAGGAGAACAACAACGTGTTGCCATAGCTCGTGCCATGATAAACAACCCTGCCGTCATTCTGGCTGACGAACCATCGGGGAACCTTGACAGTAAAAACAGAGCGGAACTCCAAAATTTATTTTTTCGGGTACGCGATCTTACAGGACAGACCATTTTAGTAGTTACACACGACGAACATTTTGCAGATTTGTGTGACCGCAAAATAGAAATGCAGGATGGGCTCATCCTGTCTGATACGATCAAAGCAGAAAAAGTTTTACCTGATGAGGATGTGGTTACTGCTGCATCATAAATGGTAAGACAAACATGACAAGAGGATACTACGTACGGATAGGGGCAACCGGACGTAGTAAAAAGGTATGGCTCCAAATAAAGCGAGGAAGCAATATGGTCATATCAGAGATAGTTGAATATTTACAAGAATTAACCGACAGGTTCAACACTCCGACGTTTATCGACGACGATCCTATATCTATTCCGCACTGTTTTCAAGAACGGAAAGATCAGGAAATCGCCGGTTTTTTTGCATCTACAATTGCGTGGGGCAATCGCCAGTTAATTGTTCGTAACGGGAAACGGCTCATGTCTTTGATGGGCAATGAACCGTTCCGTTTTACCATGGAAGCCTCCAATCAGGAATTATTACAAATTGCCCGATTTACTCACCGTACATTTAATGGTACGGATTGTCTCTGTTTCCTGAGTGCTTTGCGTCATTTATACCACCATCACGGAGGTATCGGAACTTTTTTCGAGTCGGAATATGCTCTTCATGGCGATTTGCGAGTCGTCATTTCCCGTTTCAGACAATGTTTTTTCTCCATAAATCACCCGTCAAGGAGTGAAAAGCACCTTTCTTCAATAGACAAAAGAGCAGCTTGCAAACGTATCAATATGTTTTTGAGATGGATGGTACGACGAGACAAACGGGGTGTCGATTTAGGATTATGGAAACGAATTCCTCCTTCGGCACTATTTCTGCCTTTGGATATTCATACCGCACGGACCAGTCGAATATTAGGATTGTTAAAACGGAAGCAGAACGATTGGAAAGCCGTGGAGGAGATTACAGATACATTACGGAACATCGATTCAGAAGATCCTGTTCGTTTTGACTTCGCGTTATTCGGGGCTGGCATACACGGATTATTGTAAACAGTCCTAAACAACATAAAAAACACAAAATAATTATGGCAAATACCTATTTCAAATTCAAACAATTTACCGTATATCACGACCGTTGTGCCATGAAAATCGGAACTGACGGGGTATTAATCGGGGCCTGGGCATCCCGCTACCTTGAGTCAGCCGAGCATATTTTAGACATCGGTTGTGGTTGCGGAATCATTGCACTCATGGCAGCCCAAAGCTCTACCGCGGCGGTAGATGCCGTAGAAATAGAACCCGATGCAGCGGAACAAGCTGCAGAAAATTTCCGGAACTCTCCCTGGAGTGATCGCTTAACGGCATATCCCACCTCCTTGCAACAATATGCGGCAAGTTGCAAGACGCGCTATGATGTCATCATCTCCAATCCGCCCTATTTCATTCGTTCTCTCAAGAGCGAAGATCTTACACGTACGGTAGCGCGACATACGGAGATGTTACCATTTCACGATTTGATAGATGGAGTATTGAAACTGTTAAAGGAAGGCGGCACCTTTTTTGCGATATTTCCTTATCAGGAAGCCAACCTGTTTATAGTACAGGCAGCCCTGAAAGGGTTGTATTGTGTTGAACGTATCGATGTTCGAAGCACCCCACGACGTCCCATCAAACGGGTCATGCTTCGTATGCAATGTTCCTTACAGGATCCTGTTCTGCATGAATTGGCCATCGAAAACGAAATATCGCATGACTTCAGCGCAGCCTATCGCGCCATGACTGCTGATTTTTATCTGCATTTTTAAGCCGATTCAATCCCATACGAAATTTTCTTTTCGTAAAAAGACGAAAAGTTTCGTATGATTTCGAAATAAACGTTATTTTTGTTAAAACATAACGAATATAACCAACTATGAAAACAA
>CASFOM010000021.1 GCA_949296295.1 uncultured Alistipes sp.
ACCAATACACAATAAATCATCTGTATTCATAACTACGGCATCCTGAGCGACCCCTTTCCAAACACTCATATCGCCCGTCTCTTTCCAATAAGCATAGGCCAAAGATGACTTAGTCCCTGCTCCATCGGCATGCATCACTAAACAATATTTGTCATCTCCTGAAAACAAATCAGGGACTACTTTACAAAAAGCCTTGGGGAACAACCCCTTATCTATATTCTTAATAGCATTGTGGACCTCTTCTTTTCCTGATGAAGCTCCTCGCAATGCATAACGCGATTTATCTTGCATAATATTTTCATTTTATTTTGCAAAAATAACACTTCTTTTTGGTTTGAAAAACTATATTTCTAAAAGCAAATCTGCTTTACAATTATTATTTCAAAAAGTGACAAAAAAAATGTATTTTTGTCCGAATATAAAGGGAATCACGTAATATAAAAACGACCACTCCCTATTAATCCGGATAAAAGACATGGCTCCTACGAATTCCTCAAAAAAAGACGCTTTATACGATTTGGTCAAAAGCCTGACAAAAGCAGAAAAACGTAATTTCAAATTGTATGCTACTCGCCAAAGCGGGAATGCCGATGCCAAATTCATTGCTCTATTTGACGCTATCGATTCTCTTACGGAATACGATGAAGCAAAAATTTTAAAAAAATGTCCGGTCAACAAAGGGCAATTACCTAATATGAAAGCCCATCTATACCGCCAGATATTAGTTAGTTGCAGATTGATTAGCGTACAACATAATGCATCAATAGAATTGCGTGAACAAATTGACTTTGCAAGAATATTATACGACAAGGGACTTTTTCGTCAAAGTTTGAAAATATTGGACAAGGCAAAAAAATTAGCATTGGCTACGCAACAAAACACCATTGCTTTAGAAATCGTAGAATTCGAAAAGAGTATTGAAATATTACATATCACCCGTAGCGGGACCTACAAGGCTGAACGTTTAAGTAAAGAAACCACCTATTTGTGTCGATTAATTGACAGTACAAACAGACTATCAAACATATCCATTCAACTGTATGGACTCCATTTAAAATTAGGATATGTCCGAAGCGAACGCGATTTGGAATTGATTACACGATTCTTTAAACCCAAATTAGACAAATACAAATCCATGGATTTGTCGTTTATGGAACAATTGTATCTCTATCAATCGCTTATGTGGTACTCATTCATTCAATATGATTTTTTAGCCTGCTATAAATATGCGAGGAAGGTCGTCGAACTGTTCGACAATCACCCGCAAATGAGAATCTTATATTACGACCAATTTTTAAAAGGGTATTCCCGGTATCTGGAAGCATTATTCCTTATGCGGGATTACAAACGGCTGAAAAAAACAATGGAACAATACGAAGTGGCCATTCAAGAGTTAGGAGAAACCAATGATAATGCGATTGTTTTGTCTTATTTGTCTCTATATCTTCATAAAATCAATATTCACTTCATGGAAGGAAGTTTTGATGAAGCCATCCCGCTTATTAAAGATATTGAAGCATTTGCTAAAAAATACAATTCCCATATTGATATGCATTATAAAATGCTGTTCAATTACAAAATAGCGTGTATTTATTTCGGTAGCGGAAATTATGCCATGTGTATCTCTTACCTGCAAAAAATCATCAATACAAAAGATATAAAGGTAAGAAGAGACTTACAATGTTTTGCAAGAATATTAAATCTAATTGCTTCTTACGAATCTCATCAAGATTACAATCTGGAATACCAAATCAAAAGTGTATATTCTTACCTAGTAAAGATGAATGATATGCACGAAGTACAAAAAGAGATGATTGCTTTCTTAAAAAGATTAAACAACATCTATGCGTCAGAATTCAGAACTGAATTAAAACGATTATATGAAAAATTAGTTCCTTTCGAAACGCATCCTCATCCTTACGAACGACGTCCTTTCTTTTATTTGGACATTCTTTCCTGGTTAGAAAGTAAAATGCGAGGAATCAGTGTCGCTGCTGTGATTCAAGAGAAATTCAAAAAGGAGTTTTCAAAAGGGTAAAAACAACAGGTGCTTCATTCCCATAAACATCTATTTTACTATCCGAGTAAACATCCGGTATTACCCCTGTTATCGGATAAAAATCCTTATCCCTCTCATTCAGAACATTGAAACAACAAAAATTAAATCAACTTTTAAATGTTTCAAAAATAAAACTGTCATCAGAATCGTTATCTTTTAAACAAATTATTTACCTTTGCATCACAGTTTACAAGGGGTTGACCGGTTTTGACAGCAGGGACAATCTTGTGGCAAGCATGCCGGGTGTTGAACGGAGGCCCGTAAAATTGAACGTTCAAAAATTCAAATGGCAATAATAGCTACGCACTCGCTGCCTAATTTTACCAGGTAAAATGGCTTAATTTATTAATCCCAGGAGATTGATAAACGAGTATCCTGCAGAAAATTCTTCTATCCGATTTTTTGCGTATAGGGTATCATTCAGGAAAGATAGGTCGAACAACTCCCGTAAGGTCGGCCGAAACAATACGGGATAAGGGTGGATTCGGTTCGCTTGTGGCCTCGCTCCATCTCGAAAAACAAACAGAAGCTAAGCATGTAGAAAACCTCCGGGTTGCTTGTTTGGACGAGGGTTCGACTCCCTCCAACTCCACAAAAAAAATAAGAAAGAGTTGTATTTTTAACTCTTTCTTATTTTTTTATATAACCAAAACACAATAAATAAATCAATCCATTGATTGTAAATCTTGACGGGCCTTAGCCACTGCTTCATGAATATTGGAACAGATATTCTCTTCCCCTATCAATGCAGGAAAACCACTATGCTCAAGCATTGCCCGAACATGATTGTTTACTCCTGACAAAATAACATGGATATGTTCTTTCTGGCAATGACGAAACAATATCTCCAAATTATGTAACCCCGTAGAATCCATAAAAGGAACTTTCCGCATACGGATAATACGAATTTTAGGTCGATCTCCTACTATTTTCATTTGCTCGTCAAATTTATTAGCAATACCAAAAAAGAAAGGTCCGTCAATTTCATAAACTTCTACCCCTTCCGGCAAATCAATAACCGTATCATCTGAAACAGTTAAAACATCTGGATTACTCGTTGTCTGGACCTGACCTTTAATGATAGAAATATTGCTGACTTTCGAAACACGACGAATAAACATAATTACAGCCAATAACAATCCTATTTCAATAGCTATTGTTAAATCAAAAAGAACCGTTAAAAAAAATGTAACCAATAAAACGGCAATATCCGCTTTCGGCGTCTTAAACAATGCCTTAAAGGTTCTCCACTCACTCATATTGTACGAAACGATTACCAACACTCCTGCCAAACAAGCCATCGGTATATGACGAGATAAATCCCCCAAAAACAATAATATCAACAACAAAACTCCTGCATGAATCAACCCGGATACTGGCGTGCGCCCTCCATTATTAATATTAGTCATGGTACGTGCAATGGCTCCCGTCGCAGGAATCCCTCCAAAAAGAGGAACGACAACATTCGCAATTCCTTGTCCTATCAACTCTGTATTTGAATCATGCTTCTGACCGGTAACTCCATCAGCAACTGTCGCTGACAATAAAGATTCAATAGCTCCTAAAAGCGCAATCGTAATACCTGCTGAAAACAATAAATTGAGTTTTTCAAAGGTCAATCCCAAGCCCTGAGGATGAGGCAATTGAGCGTTAATTTGAAAACGATCTCCAATAGTCTCGATAGATGAAATATCAAAATAATGACGCAACACGTAAGCCAATATAGTCATAACCACAATGGCAACTAAAGAACCCGGTATTTTTTTGGATATTCTCGGCGTATATACAATAATGAGAATACTTAAAATTCCCACTCCCAAAGCCCATAAATTAACTGTATCAAAAGCTTTAAAATATTCAATCCATTTCCCAATAAAACTTCCTGGAAGAGAAGCTATTTGCAATCCAAATAAATCTTTGATTTGAGTCGTAAAAATAGTTAATGCAATTCCACTCGTAAAACCAACAATAATAGGGTAAGGAATAAAACGAATAATCGTTCCGAATTTAAAAATCCCCATTAAAATCAATAAAATACCTGCTATAAAAGTAGCAATAGCCAAACCGCTTACCCCAAAATTTTGTACAATACCATACACAATAACAATAAATGCTCCTGTGGGACCACTTACCTGAACGTTACATCCTCCAAAAAACGAAGCAAGAAACCCTGCAACAATTGCCGTTATAATCCCTTTTTCCGGAGTAACTCCCGATGCAATACCAAATGCAATAGCCAACGGTAAGGCCACAATACCTACAATAATACCGGACATCAAGTCCTTCATGAACAACTCCTTGTTATACGTCTTTAAAGAAGTAAAAAGAGCAGGTCGAAATGATAATTGAGAAAATTTAAACATATAATCCAAATTTGAAGCGCCAAAGGTAAAAAACAATTTCTAATAATTGAAAACTATTCAGTGTTAATACATTAACATATTGTTACTATTTTAATAAACGATTTATCTTACAAGCCCATTCCTTTAAGTCTAAAATTCAACTATCTTTGCATGTTAAACTTATTTTCCTGATATAAACAAAAATTCCAATCTCATGAAATTGACATTGATCTGGCTGTTATTATTCTGCTCAACCCTATCCTACGCTGCTTCTCCCATTAAAAATTTATTGGAGCGTATTGATCAGGGAAGTTCTAATAAATTTATTATCGAAGAAATTGATTCAGACAAAGACTTTTTTGAATTAGATCAAAAAGGGAACAAGGTAGTGATACGAGGAAACAATCCTGTTAGTATAGCTTCGGGAATTAACTGGTATTTAAAATATTATGCAGGCATTCATCTGTCATGGAATGGAATGACCGCCAAACTCCCTGATACATTACCTCCTGTACTCCAAAAAGAACGTAGAGAAACAGAAATGAAATATCGGTATGACCTAAATTATTGTACCTTCTCATATACCATGGCTTTTTGGGATTGGGAACGATGGGAAAAAGAAATTGATTGGATGGCATTACATGGTATCAATATGCCATTGGCATTGGTCGGAACAGAAGGAGTATGGTATAATGTATTGAAAAAATTAGGATATAACGATGAAGAAATCAGCCGTTTCGTTCCCGGACCTGCATTTACAGCATGGTGGTTAATGAACAACTTGGAAGGATGGGGGGGACCTGTTTCTGACAATTGGTATCATCAACAAATTGAATTACAACAAAAAATTCTAAAACGGATGAGGGAATACGGTATTGAACCCGTATTGCCCGGATATTCAGGTATGGTTCCTCATAACATAAATGAAAAATTAGGATTGGAAGTTACTCCTCCTGACAATTGGGGGACATTCAGAAGGCCCGCTTTTCTACAACCTACCGATCCTAAATTTGAAGAAATAGCCTCCTTGTATTACAAAGAGATGGAAAAACTATATGGAAAGGCAAAATTTTACGCTATGGACCCTTTTCATGAAGGGGGAAGCGTTGCTGGAGTAGATTTAGATGCTGCAGGAAAAGCCATTATGAAAGCAATGAAACAAGAAAATCCTGAAGCAATATGGGTAATACAAGCTTGGCAAGCCAATCCTCGTGAAGATATGATTAAAAACCTGAAGACAGGTGATATTGTTGTTCTAGACTTATTTAGCGAAAGTCGTCCTCAATGGGGAGCTCCTTCTACCTGGAAACGGCCTGATGGGTACGGGAAACACGATTGGATATACTGTATGTTATTGAATTTTGGAGGGAATGTAGGGTTACATGGAAAAATGGAACATGTAATCAATGGTTTTTATGATGCCAAAGAACAAGCTAAAGGAACTACGTTGAAAGGTGTTGGAATGACAATGGAAGGCAGTGAAAATAACCCCGTCATGTTTGAACTATTAACGGAATTGCCTTGGAGAAAAGAACGTTTCAGCAAAGACCAATGGTTACAAGATTATACTTTTGCACGATACGGAGTACGAGATACGGTTATCATGAAAGCATGGAATATCCTGTCTAACTCCATATATAATTGCCCGGTAGAATCCACTCAGGAAGGAACCGTAGAATCTGTTTTCTGTGCTCGTCCAAAAGAAGATATATCTACAGTTTCAAGTTGGTCAAATACAACCATGTATTATAATCCTGAAGATGTAATGAAAGCTGCTGAAATGATGTTGTCCGTAGCAGAAAAATACCGAGGGAACAATAATTTCGAATATGATTTGGTAGATATTGTAAGACAAGCAATAGCGGAAAAAGGACGTATTGTACAAAAAGCTGTCACCGCAGCTTTTCGCGCGGGAAACATAGAAGCTGTAAGAGCTCTTTCTGAACAATTTTTAAACTTAATTTTATTACAAGACGAATTATTAGGGACTCGACCGGAATTCAGATTAGGAACATGGATTAATTATGCGCGAAATTTAGGAAAAACTAAAGAGGAAAAAGATTTATACGAATGGAACGCCCGAGTGCAAATTACTACCTGGGGAAACAGAGATGCTGCAGACTATGGATTATTAGATTATGCTCATAAAGAATGGAACGGAATATTAAAAGACTATTATTATATGCGATGGAAGCATTATTTTGATCGGTTAAATAAAATTATGGAAAGTGAAAATCCTGCTCCTATTGATTTTTATGCTTTAGAAGAGAGCTGGATCAATCAACACAATCCATATTCACCTCAAGCTCAAGGAGATGTAGTAAATACCGCACAAAAAGTATTTAAACAAGCCGGAATATAAAAAACAGAGCTGCTACTTCTAAATATAATGATAAGAACAAAGACAATGTCACAATTATTTCGTTTTTTTCGAAAGTTAACATCTGTCTATTCAATCATTTTCAATATATGTATTTCGCTAATTCTAAATACATTGTAAAATAATAGGGGATCAAATTTATAATTTGCCCCCTATTATTTTAATGACAAAGGAAGATGATTCTAATTGTTCCCCTTTTCCTGTCTCAAAAATTATTTAATAATATTTGGTAATTCAGATGTGGTAGAACGAATATACTCATCACTAATAGTAAAGTTCCTTAAATTACCTGCAAAATACTGTTCATAAGCATACATATCTATTAAACCATGCCCTGATAAGTTAAATAAGATAGTTTTGGACACTCCTTCTTCCTTCGCTTTTTTAGCTTCTCGGATAGCTTGTGCAACAGCATGGGCAGATTCTGGAGCAGGGATAATACCTTCCGTATTGGCAAACAACAAACCTGCCTCAAATGTTTCCATTTGAGGGACAGAAACAGCTTCTATCAACTCATCATGCAGTAATTGGCTGACAATAGCTCCCGCTCCATGATAACGCAATCCTCCCGCATGAATATCTGCCGGTTGGAAATTATGCCCAAGTGTGTACATCGGGATCAAAGGAGTCAGACCGGTAGTATCTCCAAAATCATATTGAAAGACTCCTCTGGTAAGTTTCGGACAAGATTGCGGCTCCACTGCAACAACTCGAATATGACGACCTTCTTTCATATTCATACGTAAAAAAGGAAATCCAATACCCGCAAAATTCGATCCTCCTCCAAAACAACCTATCACAATATCCGGCATTTCTCCTATTTTCTCAAACTGCTTAACAGCTTCTTCTCCTATAATGGTTTGATGCATCAATACATAATTCAACACACTTCCCAAGGTATAACGAGTTGTCGCTTGATTACGCATGGCTACTTCTACCGCCTCTGAAATAGCAATCCCTAAACTGCCCAAACAATCTGGATCTTGAGCCAATATAGCACGCCCAGCGTCTGTCTGATCACTCGGAGAAGGGATAACATCTGCTCCCCAAGTATTCATCATCAACTTCCGATACGGTTTCTGAAAATAGCTGGCTTTCACCATAAACACTTTCAAATCAAGACCAAACTTACTACAAGCAAAACTCAATGCACTTCCCCACTGTCCTCCTCCTGTTTCTGTTGTCAAATGTTTAATGCCTTGTTTATAATTATAATAAACCTGTGGAATAGCCGTATTTAACTTGTGCGATCCTATCGGAGAGGTCCCCTCGTTTTTAAAGTAAATTTTGGCAGGGGTATCCAATGCTTTTTCCAATCCATAGGCTCTAACCAAAGGAGTACAACGCCAAATACGATACAAATCTTGGACCTCTTCTGGAATCTCCACATAGCGCTCTTGCGTAAACTCCTGATCGACAACTCCCTCTGCAAACAATACACATAATTGTTCCCGAGTCATGGGTTCTCGGGTTTGAGGATTCAATACTGGTAACGGTTTATTGGTCATATCCGCTACAATATTATACCATGCCTGAGGCATTTCTGCCTCTGATAACATAATTTTTTTCGTTTTCTCCATATTATCTCGTTTAATTTGTTTTTTACATTTAAAAGCCCGTTGTTTGCGGTAAACAACGGGCTTATATATTTTCTTGAATACACGAATATTCTGTCATTCCTCGTTTACCGAATAAAAAAAGAAGAATGCCACCACCAAAAAAATTTAGAGGAAAATATGTCGTATATAATCATAATGCTCCAAAAAATAAATCTTCTACCTGTTCAAGTTATTGTATTTCATTTCCATAAATATATCAATACACTTGAATACATCTAAGAAACCTTCGTATCGATACAACTTTCTGAAACGCAACGCAAATTTTACAATAAATTCGGAATATTCAAAATTATTCCTTATTTTTATTTATTGGTCGATGAATAAAAGTTTCAATATCTGATTCCAGTTTTTGGAAAAGTTCCATTTCCCGATATTGACCATTATCCTTCAATATAGTAGCGATATCCCGTAAAGAATTTTTATAATTACTATATTCATTATTAAGAGCTGTCCCCGTTCTATCGCTTCGCCGTATCAAATCCAACATCTGTAGTTTCAAAGCCTCACAAACCGTATTCGCTATTACCAAAACAACATGGTCAAATAAAGTATGCCCATGCATATAAAAATATACATTATCGGCTTTTACCCCTTTCCCTTCCAAATAATTTGAAAATTCCTGAACCTTATCTATCCAACGAGGGTAATGTTGCTCCAATTTTTGCAGCCGACGAGATACCATACGACGTAACCACGAAATAGTAGCAGCTCCATTATTATCCAACTCCAAATAATTCAGTTTTACTGTATTGCGAAAATCATTCAACGTAAAAAAATTTTCCTTCTTTTGTAAAGCAGAATAAACATACCACAAAAACACCGGATAAATTGCTCGTGAATACTCCTTCATGAACGATTCAAAATCAAACAGATAAGCATCATTATTCGTAGCACGGACACATGCTTCCCGCAATGATGGAGGATAACACAAATAATTCTCCACAGAATACACATAGGTTTGAAAAATAAAAGGAGAGCGATTCACTTGACGAGATTGAGCCGTTCGGGTACCAAAGAGATAATCAAAATCACTATCTACACATAGAATCATCGTATCTCCGCAGTTTTCACTCATTGACAACAAAACCTTCTTCCCTTTGGCTAAATCATCCCGAGAAGGTATATTTATCTCAAAATGAAGCTCAGATGTCTCATACTTTGATAATACTCCTCTCCAAAATGCAATATCTTCATACCCTTCCACATAGGCATATACCAAACGACCCTGTCGGTTTACACGAGAAAATGTCCGAGAAACAGACAGATAATCCGAAGAAAGATTCCGAACCAATTTACTCATGTCCCGTACAAATATCTGATGAATCCGGTTTAAGTACTACCAAATCACTAACATCCTGAACTCGATCCAACCATCCTTCCATAACAACGGCAGGAGAATGAGTCGTCAAGATTAATTGAAGCTGAGGATTTAACTGCATGACAGCTCCTATTAATTTCTTCTGCCAATCAAAATGCAAGGAAATTTCCGGCTCATCCATCAATAAAATATAAGGTTCTCCATTCTGACACAACACTGTGGTCAAAATGATAATCAACTGTTTCTCTCCTGAAGAAAGTTGATAAGGAGACAACAATCGACCATTCTTATTCCGAAAACGAATTTCGTCCTTATCGCGTTCAATAACTTTTCCGGATTCTTTAAAAAAAGAATCCATGATATCATAAAATAAATTTTTCCGATTCATTAATGAAGTTACCTCTTCCAGACGATTCCCTTGCATCAACAAATCAATAGCCCGTTTTCCCATCATTAACTGATACTTGAGGAATTTAGACTCTACCAAATAAAGTTCCCAGTCCAAATCGGAATTAACTTGATTGTCTGTCAATTTACGAATAGAATCAGACGTTTTCAAGGAAGCATCAAACGTACTGATAACATTTACATTACTGTAATATTCCTTATTCGTATCCCCCGACATAGTCGCATCGGAAACTATTTTTTCTCCATCCTCAAGATAAACCTCTATTCTCGCCAAAGGCTTTTGTTCGTTCTGTTTGTAATAACCATATTTTAACAATTGCGCAAAAGCCTGTAATATAGAACTTTTACCACTCCCGTTAATTCCCGATAAAACATTAACTCCTCGACGAAGATGCCAATCTATGGAAATATAACCGAACAGTCCATCGATATGAATACGACTGACATAAGGTAAAATATGTCGTTCTTCACTCATGATAAAATTGATAATTTTCGTTGCTCTGAAATAATTTATTGTTGTAAAAATACAAAATATATTTCGGAAAACAGCCTCTTCAAAATCGGTTATTTCGATTCTTTGGACCAATCGAAAACAGAAGCATCAGATAAAGACAATTGCAATAAAATTTTATCTACTACACTATTACATAAATCCTCAATACTTTCCGGTAAAGCGTAGAATGCAGGAGAAGCAGGCAAAACAACAGCCCCTGCTAAAGATAACGTACTTAAATTTTGAAGATGAATACACGACAACGGCATTTCTCGAAAAACAACCACCAATTTACGATGTTCCTTAAGCATTACATCTGCCGCACGAGAAATCAAATCATCAGAAACCCCTCTGGCAACTCTTCCTACCATCCCCATGGAAGCAGGAACAATAATCATAGCATCATACAAAGAAGAACCGGAAGCCATAGGAGCAAAAAAATCCGTATTGTCATACATAACTATTTTTGAACACTCCGAATCATACAAAGGATGTGATAATTCATGTTCTACAATACGCAAAGCATTCGCGGAACAAACAACAGCAATATGTTCTACTGCGGAGATTGCTGACAAACGAGAAATCAACAACCGAGCATAAATCGATCCGCTAGCCCCCGACACCGCAACAATTACTTTCATAGAAAAAACTTCATTTCTTTATTCTCCGAAATATTCGGGACGAAATTACAATTCAATTTTTTCACACCGCAAGCCCCGTGCCTGAAGATACTCCAATACCCGAGGCAACGCATAACTCATATTGCGATATGCTTTCTTCGAATCATGAAATACTACAACAGAACCCCCTTTTACATAATTTGTGACATTTTTCACACAAGCTCGAGGAGAAACAAATTGACTATAATCTCGAGAAAGAACGTCCCACATAATCAATTTATAACGTTCTGAAAGTCGCCGAATCTGCCGAGGCTTAATCCTCCCATAAGGAGGCCGGAACAAATTGGAACGGATAAAATTATCCGCCAAATCAACATCCTCCACATAACGACCTGTTCGCATCTCCCACCCCTTTTGATGGCTGTATGTATGATTTCCTACCGCATGACCTCCATCCAATATCATCTGAAAAATATCGGGATACTGTTCCGCATTCTTCCCTAAACAAAAAAAAGTAGCCTTGGCATTATACTTGGACAAAGTTTTTAAAATCCAAGGTGTTGTTTCCGGATTCGGACCATCATCAAACGTAAGATAAACAGCATCATTATCTTCACTTTCAATATGCCAAATCAATTCCGGGAAAATACGTGTTATTATTTTAGGAGGTGTTATCTGCATGTTTTTATTCATTTACGGGGACAAACCTAAGTGTTTTTCCCTATTTATCCAACAAAATCAGTGAAATTTCCAATTTTTCATTTTTTAGGTCAAAGCATTCTCCCTTTTCTCCTGCATTACATTTTTTATTACCTTTGTTGAACATCAAAATACATGTGTTATGAAACATATCCATTATCTGTTTTTGTTAGTCCTTTTTTTGACGGCTTGTAAAAATACTTCTGATACCAAATACAGACCTGCTTCTACAGGAAATCCATATGATGTATTAATCATAGTCCCTGATGATTTAAGGAGTTCCGCTGGATACGACTCTTTAAAAAATGTATTACAACAAAGTTGTGAAATGATTGAACCGGAAGAACCTTTTGTTGATACACGAACCATCAAACCGGAGCAAATGAGTGGTGTATTAAAAAAACACCGAAATATTTTTATGTTAAGAACCAATCCTGACTATGACGAAAGTCAAATAGGTGTTAGTTATGATTTATATGCTACTCCTCAAATGGTGGTATATATCGACGGTAGAAATAGCGACTCTTTAGCTTCCATCATTCACCGTAGAAGAAATCAAATTCAAAAACTAATCGACAAAACTGAAAAAGAACGTTTTGTCGCAAGAATGACTCGTTTACCTGAACCTAAATTAAGCGATACCATCGCTAAAATGTTTGGAATTCAAATGACAATTCCTCGTGGATACCAATTAAGAAACGCCATCGGATCTAATTTTCTATGGTTTTCCTATGAAATGCCGGAATCCAGCCAGGGAGTATTCATGTATACTTACCCCATCGACTCCGCCCGGAAATTCAACACTAATGATATCATTAAACTCAGAAACGATTTCGGAGCGTTAATTCCTGGTGGAGCAGAAGGAAGTTACATGAGTACCTCAGAAGCCTTATCCCCTATTTCCCGAAAAGTGATCATTAACGGGCGACCATGGATAGAAACACGAGGATTCTGGGAGCTTGAAAACGATTTTATGGGAGGGCCCTTCGTCAGCTATACCACCATAGATCCCAATAGCGACCGAGTATTATGTATTGATGAATACGTTTACTCCCCAACGCCCGGGAAAGGATACCGAAATTTCTTAAGACAATTGGAATCTATTGTAAATACGGTATCTTTTGAAAAAGGGGGTACGTCTAATATCACAACTGATACGGTACGGGACTCTTCTTTAAACAATCAATAGTTCCTTTTTTGACAAACAAACATTTTTTATATTCAACAAACCTAAATTAACACATGAAGAAAATGCTTTTATCCATAGTTGCTATATGGATGACCTTTTTTTGTGCTTCTGCCCAACAAACTTCCAAATCGGACAAGTACCCGATTACAACTTATGAAGAATTACCTAATCCGGTCCCTTCAAACCCCAAGAAATGGGCAAATATATCGAAAGATATCATTGGATGGGGAAGCACTGATGTCCGTTACAAAAAAGAAGAACCTGCTCCAAAAAAACTTTCCAAAGAAATTACGTTAACCGCATGGAAAGGAGAACGAGTAGCTGCACAATTTGTTATCAGTAGTCCTCAGGGTATTAATAATTTGAATTACACACTCTCTCCTTTACGAAAAGGGAAAGAAGAAATCACTACAAACAATTTATTCTGTGGATTCGTCCGTTATGTGATGACGGATGGATTATTTGAATCTGGTAGTGGTTGCGGATACCGGACTGACCGAAAAAAAGAAGATTCTACTTTAGTAGCTGATGCCATAGATCACTTACTTCCTTCCATACAAGTCAAGCCACAAACTTCTCAAGCGGTATGGGTACGGGTTAGTGTCCCTTCTGATATTGAAGAAGGAGAATACAAAGGAGACATCATCATAAAAAAAGATGATACTGAATTGACTTCCTTAACTTTAAAAGTCAGAGTATTAGACAGATGTTTACCAGAACCTTCTGATTGGAGCTTTCACTTGGATTTATGGCAAAATCCTTTTGCCGTAGCACGGTATTATCAAGTAGAACCCTGGAGTCCGGAACATTTTGAGGTAATGCGTCCAATCATGGAACTATATCGGGATGCCGGAGGAAAAATCGTGACTGCATCAATTATGCATAAACCTTGGAATGGCCAAACGGAAGATTATTTCGAAACCATGGTAACATGGATAAAAAAAGCTGACGGAACATGGGCTTTCGACTATACGGTATTTGACAAATGGGTAGAATTCATGCATAGTGTAGGGATAACAAAACAAATCAACTGTTATACCATGATCCCTTGGAAACTATCCTTTCAATATTTCGACCAGGCTACCAATTCCCTAAAATTTGCAGATACAGCTCCTGGAGAAGAAGCTTACAATGAAATGTGGGGTGCTATGCTGACTTCTTTTGCAGCTCATTTAAAAGAAAAAGGATGGTTTGACATAACCAGTATATCCATGGATGAACGCCCAATGGAAAGTATGATAGAATGTATCAAAGTTATCAGGAAAGCTGATAAAGACTTCAAAATAGCATTTGCAGGTAATTATCATGAGGAATTATTGAGTGAATTATATGATTATTGTATTCCTATTGCCAGTAAATTTCCTGCTGAAGTAAAAAACAAAAGATTAAAAGAAGGGAAAAAGACTACTTATTACACTTGCTGTACAGAAGCAAAACCCAACACCTTTACATTCTCTCCCCCTGCTGAAGCAGAATGGTTGGCATGGCACAGTGCCAAAGAAAATTTGGACGGTTACCTGCGCTGGGCCTTCAACAGTTGGGTGGACCAGCCTCTGCGCGACAGCCGTTTCCGGACCTGGGCCGGAGGCGACACCTACCTCGTATATCCGGGAGCCCGAACCTCCATTCGTTTCGAACGATTGACCGAAGGCATCCAGGCGTTCGAGAAAATACGGATTCTGCGCAACGAATTCGAAAAGAACAACGATACCCGATCTCTGGAAACCCTGAATCGGGCCTTG
>CASFOM010000022.1 GCA_949296295.1 uncultured Alistipes sp.
CATGGGAATAGTTTTGAACATTACAAAACCGTTGCAAGTGGAAATGCTGCTGTCGATTTCTTGGGACAGATTTACGTAGCGCCCAATGCCCAACAAATTGAAGCCTACCAACAAAACAACAATATATTGCTGAGCGATTCAGCCCAAGTAACAGCCAAGCCACAATTGGAAATCTATGCCGATGATGTTAAATGTAGTCACGGAGCCACTTTTGGGCAATTGGATGAAGAAGCTCTTTACTATATGCGCCAACGGGGAATTCCCTCTATTGAAGCACAAAAGTTACTGACGGGTGGTTTTGTTACGGATTTAACAGGAAAAATATCAGACCTGACTTTGCGAGAAGAGATTTCAAGACAACTGACAGAACGGATAAATCAATTATAGATCATGTTCAACGTAGAAACAATAAGGAAAGAGTTTCCCATACTCGACAGTCTCGTCTATGGTAAGCCATTGGTATATCTGGACAGTGGAGCTACAGCTCAAAAACCTCGTTGTGTTATCGAAAAAATCAATCAGTTACATACCCATTGTAACGCAAATATACACAGAGGTTCTCATTATATGAGCAATACTTGTACTTCTGAATATGAATTAGCCAGAGAAAGAATACGAGCCTTTATCCATGCTCCTCATGTCAAAAATATCGTTTTTACGTCAGGAGCTACCGCCTCCATCAACTTAGTTGCAACTTCTTATGGAGGAGCTTTTATAAAAGCAGGGGATGAAATTATAGTATCCCAAATGGAACACCATTCCAATATTGTTCCCTGGCAACTATTGTGTGAACGAACCGGAGCCATTCTGAAGGTATTGCCTTTCAATGAATCGGGAGCCATAGAAATGGAAAGTTACCAAAAGTTGCTTACAGAAAAGACACGTTTGGTAGCTATTACTCAGGCTTCCAACGTATTAGGCACGATGCCTCCACTCCGTGAAATTATCGATTTGGCGCATGCAGTTCAAGCAGTAGTATTGGTTGACGGAAGTCAAGGCATAGTACATGCTCCGGTTAATGTAGCAGAGTTAGATTGTGACTTTTATGTTTTCTCCGGTCATAAACTATACGGTCCGACAGGAACAGGAGTCCTCTATGCCAAAGAGAAATGGTTGGAAGCCATGCCCCCCTATATGGGAGGAGGAGATATGGTAGGACGTGTCAGTTTTGAACACACGACCTACGCGGAATTACCTTTAAAATTCGAAGCAGGAACTACCAACTATATTGGGATGATTGGGTTAGGAGAAGCCATTGCTTTTCTTAACACCTTAGATATGGAGGCAGCGCACGAACATGAACATCGTCTTTTAACTTATGCGACAGAAAAGTTAAGTACTGTTGATGGGTTGCGTATTTATGGAACAGTACCGGGGAAATGCAGTATTATCTCATTTAATATTCAAGGTATCCTTCCATTGGATATCGGTATGATTCTGGATAAGACAGGTGTTGCTGTCCGCACAGGTACCCACTGTGCAGAACCGGTTATGACCCGTTATGGAGTTACCTCGATGGTTCGCGCTTCTTTTGCTTTATACAATACATTCGAAGAAGTAGATACATTATGTCAATCGGTAGAATTAGCCGTACAGATGCTACGATAAACCTCAAACCTCAATCATTATGTTTTTAGTTATAGAGGGCTTAGATGGAGCCGGTAAATCCACCCAAGTTAATCTGATTCGCCAAGCGTTTGAAGCACGTAATATTACCTGCGAATATTTACATTTTCCTCGATTTGACGCACCCGTTTACGGAAATTTGATTGCCCGGTTTCTTCGAGGAGAGTTAGGCAGTTTGGAAAGTATTAATCCTTATTTGGTTGCGTTGCTGTATGCAGGAGACCGGCAAAAAGCGACACCACTAATTTCCAAATGGTTATCCGAAGGGAAATATGTCATTGTAGACAGATACGTTTACTCCAATATCGCTTATCAATGCGCAAAAGTTTCAGAAAAGAGTGAATCGGATAAACTACGGAAATGGATTCTTGACTTGGAATATAACCACAATAGAATCGTTCGTCCGGATTTAACTTTGTTTTTAGACGTTCCTTTTGATTTTACAAAAAAGAAACTGGAAGAAAACCGAACGGGAGAAGACCGGGCTTACCTGAATGGAAAACAGGATATCCACGAATCTTCTCTAAGTTTACAACAAAAGGTTCGAGAAACATATCTGGCGCAACAGCCTCTTGACGATAGCTTTTTCGTCATTCCTTGCTATGATGAATCAGGAAATATATTAGCCCCGGAAACTATTTTCGACAAAATAGCTGAAAAGATTTTATAAACCATTACAGTTTCTATTAATCTCAAAATTCGAAACGACTAAATTACCTGACACGGAATATTTATCCTTTCATAAGGAAAATACCCATAAATATTTTATGGAGGTAAATATAACCTACTTATATTCAAAAAAATGCGGGACAAGATCATTTGTCCCGTTTTTATTTCTTAATTGCCAGGATTGTAAAAAATGCGTTTTTGAGCATAAAAACGCATTTTTTTATATATATTTGCAAATCGTACTTAAATAAATCTAATAATAACGAAAAAATTATATTATGTTTAAAGGACATCCTAAGGGATTATTCGTACTAGCCATTGCCAATATGGGTGAACGATTCGGTTATTACACCATGTTGGCTATTTTTGTATTATTCATGCAAGCCAAATTTGGGTTTACCACAGAAACAACCAGTACCATTTTCGGTACTTTTTTGGCATTAGTTTATTTTTTACCTCTTTTTGGAGGTATTGTAGCCGATAGAATATTGGGATACGGTAAGACAGTGATTCTGGGAGTTATCATAATGTTTGCCGGATATTTCCTGTTAGCTATACCTACAGGAACCGATACTCTTGCTCAAGTTATGATGTTTGGAGCATTGGCCTTGATAGCCATTGGGACCGGATTTTTCAAAGGGAATCTGCAAGCTCTTGTAGGTAATTTGTACGACGATCCGAAATACAGCAGCAAGCGAGATTTAGCATTCAGTATCTTTTATATGTGTATCAACATAGGAGCATTTTATGCCCCCACAGCAGCCGAAGGAGTTACCAATTTCTTCATGGGAAAGGAAGGTTTGACCTATGAATCCAAAATTCCTGCGTTAGTACACCAGTTAAAAGCCAATACCATTTCGGAATCAGGACTTCAAGAATTAACTTCATTAGCCAATGCACAAGTTTCTGGAGCCGGAAATAATTTGGAAGAGTTTGGGAACCATTATATTACCCAATTATCCGAAGCCTACAATTATGGTTTTGGAGTAGCTTGTATTTCTCTGATTGTATCTTTATTGGTTTTCCTTTTATTCAGGAAGAGTTACCAACATGCCGATGTAACAGCTGTACAACAAGCAAAAGCAGCAGCTTCATCCGGCAACAAACAAGCCGTTGAAGAATTGACGCCCAAACAGACGAAAGAACGAATGATTGCCTTGTTTATGGTTTTCTTCGTTGTCATATTCTTCTGGATGTCATTTCACCAGAACGGTTTAACCATGACCTTTTTTGCACGAGATTACACGGAAAGCAGTGTTACCGGGATAGAACGGATTTCTTTCTCCATAGTATCCTTGACCTTCCTTATTGTAGCTTTTTATGGATTGTTAAATGTATTTCAATCAAAGAAAACGAGAGGGAAATTAATTGGAGCAGGAGTTTTCCTTATTGGAGCTATTGCGGCCTATATCAAGTACAGCCAATTAAATGAAGTGGAATCCATCACACCTCAGATTTTCCAACAATTCAATCCTTTCTTCATTATTATCCTCACCCCTATTTTTGTAGGAATTTTCTCCAACCTCAATAAAAAAGGGAAAGAGCCTTCTGCTCCTCGTAAGATAGGATTTGGTATGTTGATTGCAGCTATTGGTTTTATTGTTCTTTCCTTAGGTTCTATCGGCCTTCCCGTTCCTACCGGAGAAGTAAGCAGCACCTTGGTTTCTCCCAATTGGTTAATTAGTACCTATTTTATATTAACCATTGCAGAGTTATTCCTTAGTCCTATGGGTATCTCTTTCGTTTCACGAGTAGCGCCACCGAAATACAAAGGAATTATGCAAGGCGGATGGTTAGCTGCTACGGCTGTAGGTAATTATTTAACGGCAGTTATAGGTTATATGTGGGGAGGTATGCCTTTATGGATGTTATGGGGAGTATTGGTAGTATGTTGTTTATTATCTGCCTTATTTATTTTCTCCATCATGAAACGTCTCGAAAGAATTACCAACAACGCTTAAGAAATAAAAATAAATCAATTATAAGCAGACTGAGAAAATCCTCAAATGCCCCCGAAAGTTTTTTATCTAACTTTCGGGGGTAATTCATATCAAAGAGATACAAATACAAAACTTCTGTACTAATAACATCCACAGGAGATTCGAAATAAACAAAATTTATAACTCTACATTATAAGTCAATAGGACAGAAAATATTAGAACACCAGTAATAAATAATGAATTGCTGTTTTTGAGAAGAGCAAAAGTATTGGAACTCGAATATTACAAATAAAGACAGAATAAATTGAGGATAAAAAAAGCCCGGTTAAATACCGAGCTTTATTCCTGTTCTAAGTCTATTCAATTAACTTCCAACATTGGGGAATCATATCAAATTCTATCCCCTTTTTAAATGGGAAATACTTTATATTAAAGCAGAGCTTTGATTTTCGCTTCAAATACTGCTTTTGTTGTTGCACCTACTTGTTTGTCTATTAACTTTCCGTCTTTTAAAAAGAGTACAGTAGGAATGTTTCGAACAGCAAATCGAGCAGCTATTTCATCATTGGTATCTACATCACATTTCCCAATAATGATTTTCCCATCATATTCTGCAGCTAATTCATCTATAATAGGAGCCACCATTTTACAAGGACCACACCATTCTGCCCAGAAATCAATTACTACCGGCTGCCCGGAAGCAATCAATTCATCTACATTGGAACCATTTATTTCAAAAGCCATAATTATTTTATTTTAAATGTTGTTTTATATGTCACAAAGATAATCAGAATTTTTAATGAATAGAATAAGAAATACCGTAATTATCCAGTACAGAAATAACATCTGTCGTTACGTCCATACGGATAGAACGAGATAACATATTGACTGCAACGTTTTTATCAGTATCATATAATTTGATTTTTAGCGTTATATGACCAGGGGATTCTGCTATTGTTTTTTTCAATCCTGTAATTAATTCATCCGATATCTCTTTTACGGGAATATATACCATAATTTCTTTTATCAGTTTCTCTCTTGCCTCCCGTAAAGTCACAATGGAGTTAATTCGAGGGGTATATTCTCCTCCTTGAAAGCGAGGAATTACTTTTCCCCGGATAAGTAGTTGATAATCTTTATAACAATAATTCCGATATTGTTCATAATCTTTGCTAAACAGAGCAAATTCATAACTTCCACTATAATCTTCTACGGTAATTTTCCCATATTGATCTCCTCGTTTGGTGGTTGCATTGACAACGGAAGTAACCATCCCTCCTACCGTAAAGTCTTTATCTTTCAATGCATCCAAATTATGTAAATCCTCTAAGGTGTGGGTGCATAAGTTATCCAAAATTACTTTCTGGTTGTCTAATGGATGTGAAGAAAGATAAATTCCGATTAATTCTTTTTCTTTCTCCAAAGTTTCCAATTCACTCCAAGGTTCTATGGGTTTGGGTTCAGGTTTCTTTATTTCCACATCACTCATTAAATCATCAAATAAGGACATCTGAGAAGCTGCCTGCTCATTTTGATATAAATTGCCGTATTTGACTAAATTTTCAATAAACGTGGTTGAATTATCATCTGTTGCAAATAAACGGCTTCGGTGAAAACTGATAAGAGAATCAAATGCTCCCGCCATAGCCAAGTTTTCAATAGTCTTTTTATTTACAGCCTGTAAATTTACACGTTCAACAAAGTCATAGATATCTTTAAAAGGTCCTCCCTGGGTTCGTGTATTAATAATATTATCTGCAGCCGCTTCTCCCACTCCTTTTACTGCAGCTAATCCAAAACGTACGTTTGAGTGAGTATCAACAGAAAATCTCAGATAACTTTCGTTCACATCAGGCCCCTTTACCGGAGTGTTCATCCGCTTACATTCATCCATGAAGAAACTGATCTTCTTTATATCCGAAAGATTACGGCTTAACAATGCAGCCATGAATTCGGCCGGATAATGGGCTTTTAAATAAGCCGTTTGATAAGATACATAGGCATAGCAGGTAGAGTGAGACTTATTGAAAGCATAAGAAGCAAAAGCTTCCCAATCTTTCCATACTTTTTCACAAATTTTGGGATCATGACCACGAGCAATGGCTCCATTGATAAAATCACCTTTCATTTTATCCAGTACATCCCTCATCTTTTTCCCCATAGCCTTTCGTAAGGTATCTGCTTGTCCTTTGGTAAAACCGGCTAATTTTTGAGAAAGGAGCATTACCTGTTCCTGGTAAACAGTAATTCCGTATGTATCCTTCAAATATTCCTCCATCCCTTCCAAATCGTAAGAAATAGGTTCTTTCCCATGCTTACGTGCAATGAATTGAGGAATATACTCAATAGGTCCCGGCCGATATAAAGCATTCATGGCGATAAGGTCTTCAATACGGTTGGGTTTTAATTCACGAAGGTATTTTTTCATTCCAGGTGATTCAAACTGGAACAGACCGGTGGTATCGCCTCGAGAGTACAACTCGAAAGTTTCTTTATCATCAATGGGGATATGATCGATATCTATATCGATGCCTTTGGCCCGTTTTATGTTTTCTACGGCATCTTTAATAATGGAAAGGGTTTTTAATCCCAAGAAATCCATTTTTAAAAGACCGACATCTTCTACATGTTTCCCATCATATTGTACAACAAATAATTCGGTATCTTTATTGACCGATATGGGAATAAATTTTTCCAGATCATCTTTTGCAATAATAATTCCGCAAGCATGTACTCCCGTTTGTCGAACAGCCCCTTCTAACTTTTCTGCAACTTGAAGCGTTGTTCGAATTAAAGGATTGTCTGAATCCTTTTCTGCTCGTAGTTCCGGCACCTCTTCATAGGCAGAAGCAAAAGTTGTTCCCGGCTTTTCTGGAACCATCTTGGCCAAACGGTCACTCTCTGCTAAAGGTAGTTGTTCTACTCTGGCAACGTCCCGTATTGCCATTTTAGCAGCCATAGTCCCGAAGGTAATGATATGAGCTACCCGTTTTTTCCCATATTTCTCTACCACATAATGCATGACTCGTTCTCTGCCGTCTTCATCGAAATCAATATCCACATCAGGCATGGAAATACGGTCAGGATTCAAAAAACGTTCGAACAGCAAATCATATTTGATGGGGTCTATGTTGGTAATGGTTAAGCAATAGGCTACTACCGAACCGGCAGCAGATCCTCGTCCCGGTCCCACAGATACCCCCATCTGACGAGCTGCATGGATAAAATCCCATACAATTAGAAAGTATCCGGGAAATCCCATTCGCTCTATGGTTGCCAATTCAAACTCTATACGTTCCCGAGTATTTTGATCCAAGGTTCCATATCTTTTGGCAGCTCCTTCATAAGTGATATGTTTAAGGTAAAGGAATTGACAGGAAATGGTATATTTTGGATAAGCGTCAAACTCCTTGTCCCAGTTATTTGATGCAGCTAAAGCTTCTAATTCCTGAACCGTTTGGCATGTATCGATTTGCTCGAATATATGTTCACAGTCAGTTTCTAATTTAGCAGCTTTTTCCTTGTCTTTTTGCGCCTTAACAGTATTGGTAAAACAACGTTTATACACTTCTTTTAAAGCCTCCAAATCCAATACAAAATCTTCCGGCAGGGGGAAGTTGGGCATAAATGCTTTATGAGAAAGGGAATAACTTTCTACTTTATCCGCTATTTCAAGAGTATTGCTCAATACTTCCGGATGATCTCCGAATAATTCGGCCATCTGTTCGTAACTTTTTAAAAATTCTTGTCGTGTATAACGCAACCGATCCGGATCATCCAAACTTTTCCCCGTACTGAGGCATATCATGTGGTCATGAGCATTGGCATCATCTTCCAAAATAAAATGGACATCATTGGTGGCAATACATTTAACCTGATGTTTTTTAGATAATTCCAATAAATATTTATTGACTTTTAATTGGTTTTGATATACATGGGCATCAATGGAAGCATCTCCTGAATGATGAAGTTGTAATTCCAAATAAAAATCATCTCCAAACAATGATTTGTAGCGTTCGATGTATTGGGAAGCCTTTTCCAAATCATCACGCATCAATGCCTGAGGAATATGTCCTCCTAAACAAGCGGAAGAACAAATGATACCTTCGTGATATTGTTCTAACAATTCCCAGTCTATACGGGGACGATAATAAAGTCCTTCTGTATAGGCATAAGAGGCTAATTTGATTAAGTTATGGTAACCTGTTTCGTTTTTGGCCAATAAAATCAGGTGGTAACCACTTCTATCTTCTTTGGTACTTTTATCAAAACGGCTGTTTTCTGCTACATAAGCCTCACATCCGAGAATTGGTTTGATTCCTTCCTTGTTGGCTACCTGGTGGAATAGTTTGGCTCCAAACATATTCCCATGATCGGTAATGGCAAGTGCTGACATCCCCAACTCTTTCGCTCTGGCAATCAGTTTTTTTATGTTGCAGGCACCGTCAAGAATAGAGTATTGAGTATGTACGTGTAAATGAACAAATTGAGACATAATGGAATTTTTTTATGCTTTACAAAGATAATAATTGTAGAAAGATTTGAATATTATTTGTATATTTATACCAAAATAAAGAGGTTCTGAATAATCATTACCCTGAATTTTGAAAACAACCTTTAAAACCTAAGTATTATGAAAACAAATGCAGATGATACATTAATTGTAGTCAAGACCTTTTCGTCAGTCGGAGAAGCCAATATCGTAAAAGGATTGCTTAAGTCTTTTCATATCGATTGTTTTTTGCTACATACCAATATTGCCCAGATGTTTCCGCGGAATCCGAGCGCAGGACTTCAAGTACAACTGTTGGCACGAAAGGAGGATGAAGAACGAATTAAAGGAATTCTCGAAGCTAAATTTGAACCAATAGAATAATTGCTTTGATTTTCCCATTCGCTTTCCCGGATTGTTCATTATCTTTGCATAATAATATGTGCAAGCAATGAATTATCTGTTGGTAGGATTAGGTGGTTTTTTGGGAGCTATTGCCCGTTATGGGATGTCTTGTTTTTGTGCAGCCCATATCGGAGGATTTGGAAAATGGCCGATTGCTACATTCTCCGTTAATCTAATCGGCTCTTTCCTGATTGGATTAATAATAGGATTTTTTAATAATAGCACAATGCCTCAGCATTCGTGCTATTTATTGTGTGCAGTGGGATTTTGTGGAGGCTTTACTACTTTTTCCTCTTTTTCTATGGAAGTGTTCATGCTTTTAAAAGAAGGAAATTACGGATATGCCGTATCATATCTGGTTCTGAGCTTTCTCTGTTGTATTATTGCTGCAGGACTTGGATTTAAATGGATAGAATCTTAAAAAAACATAAATTTATGGAATTACTCGAAAAAATTAAGGCGACAGCACGCAAAGAGTTGAAACGTATTGTTCTTCCAGAAGCAGAGGAAGAAAGAACATTAAGAGCAGCAGATCAATGTATTGCTGAATCTTTGGCTGACATGATTTTGATTGGTTCTCCAGAGGTCATCCGCAACAAAGCTGCGGAATACGGATTGGAACACATTGGGAAAGCAACCATTATAGATCCGAATAATAACCCGGCTAAGGATAAGTACGTGCAATTAATGTTGGAATTGCGGAAAAAGAAAGGATTGACACAGGAAGAAGCAGAAAAACTTATTCTTAATCCTCTTTATCTGGGTGTATTGATGATAAAGGCAGGGGATGCTGACGGAGAAGTAGCAGGAGCTAATAATGCTACGGGAGATGTATTACGTCCTGCCTTTCAATATGTAAAAACCCGTCCAGGCATCAGTGTTGTTTCCGGGGCATTTTTAATGATGGTACCAAAACATTTTGGAGAAAACGGGTTGATGGTATTTGCTGATTGTGCCGTACATCCTAATCCTACGGCTCCGGAATTGGCTCAAATAGCTGTTGAAACAGGACGTACTACACGTGCTATTGCTGGTTTTGAACCCCGTATTGCCATGTTAAGTTTTTCTACGAAAGGATCTGCTAAGCACGAGATGGTAGATAAAGTGGTAGAAGCTACGCGATTGGCCAAAGAAATGGATCCTTCTTTACAAATAGATGGAGAATTACAGGCCGATGCAGCGATTATTCCGGGAATTGGCAGTAAAAAAGCTCCGGGAAGTCCTATTGCAGGAAAAGCGAATGTATTGGTATTCCCGACTTTGGAAGTAGGAAATATTGCTTATAAGTTGGTACAACGTATGGCCAATGCCGAAGCTATTGGACCTGTACTGCAAGGAATGGCTGCTCCTATCAATGATTTGTCAAGAGGTTGTTCCATCAGCGATATCGTAAACTTGGTGGCAATTACTGCTTGTCAAGCTCAAGCTAAATAAACGGTTAATTATTACGAAAGACTTTATTTGCAAATGATTATATTAGTATTAAACTGTGGTAGTTCCTCTGTAAAATATCAAGTTATTGATATGAACGGAGAAGAGAATAAAGTGTTGGCCAAAGGATTGGTAGAAAGAATTGGTCTGACGGAAGGTATCCTTACTCATAAACCGGCAGGGAAACCCGCTTTGGAATTTGTCAAAAGTATTCCGGATCATACCGTAGGAATCAACATGATTCTTCAGGCGATTGTGGATGAACATCACGGGGTTATCGCTTCATTGAACGATATTAATGCAGTAGGGCACCGTGTTGCTCATGGAGGAGAATATTTTACGGATAGTATTATTGTCACTCAAACAGTAAAACAACAAATAGAAAGTTGTTTTGAATTGGCTCCGTTACATAATCCTGCCAATTTGAAAGGTATCTTGGCGATTGAAAATCTAATGCCTTCCATTCAACAGGTAGCGGTTTTCGATACTTCTTTCCATCAAACCATGCCTAAAGAAAATTACCTGTACGCCATCCCTTATCGTTATTATGAAGAATACCGTATCCGTAAATATGGATTCCATGGAACAAGTCATAAATATGTAGCGGGGAAAGCATGTAAAATGACAGGATTGGATATTAATCATTCTAAGATTATTACTTGTCATATCGGTAATGGCGCTTCTATTACGGGAATTGTCAATGGAAAATCTTTTGATACTTCTATGGGTTTTACTCCTGTGGATGGTCTTGTAATGGGAACGCGTTGTGGCAACATCGATCCGGGAGCTTTACTTTATATCTCAGACAAGGAAGGATTGAACAGTAGTAAACTAAGTAATTTAATTAATAAAGAGTCTGGATTACAAGGTATTACAGGTATTTCTTCCGATATGCGGGATATTTCTGAAGCGGCAAAAAATGGAAACGAACGAGCTATCTTGGCATTGAAAATGTTTAGTGGACGGATGAAGAAATTTATCGGTAGTTATGCTGCTGCCATGGGAGGAGTGGATATGGTGGTATTTACCGGAGGTATTGGAGAGCATCACGTTATTACTCGAAAAGCCGTTTGTGAAAACATGCAATTCATGGGGATAGAAATTGATGATAAAGCCAATGAAGCTGCTTATGGAGTAGACGCGATTATTTCATCTGACAAGTCTAAGGTGAAAGTGGTGGTTGCAACAACTAATGAGGAGTTGGTTATTGCTTCCGATACATATAGATTACTGAAAAAACAATAAAATTAATTTTTAATGAAATGGTCAAATTATAAAATTTGACCATTTTTTTTCGATGTGTCAGAATGGACAAAATGCCAATGTTATTGAGGATGAATATGACGGACAGATGGTTACTTTAGGGTAAATGATCTTTTCAATATGAATTTCGAAAATAACGAAGCTGTTTTCTATTCTGACACATCTTTTTTATTTTAAAACAATGATTAAAAAATTAGAAGAATTAACTAATTCAGCTGTATTAAAAGGGAAAAAACGATTGGTTGTTGCTTATGCCAATGATGTGCATACCATAGAGGCTGTGCATAAAGCGGTTGAGTTAGGATTGGTTTCAGCTACCTTGATTGGAGACCGTTCAATAATAGAGCATATTTGTCAGGAACATGGTATAAATTCCAATTCTTTTGCGATTATTCAAGAAGAAACAGATACAAAGTGTGTTAGTCGGGCTATCACAATGATTAACGCTGGGGAAGCTGATTTATTAATGAAAGGATTAGTCAGCACCGATAAGTATATGAAAGGAATTCTTGCTAAAGAGGGAGGACTGGTTGCCGGGAAAGGAGTATTGAGTCATGTTACTGTGTTGGAACTTCCTGTCTATCATAAATTGTTGATTATTACAGACGTTGCAGTGATTCCTGCTCCGGATATTACTCAAAAAGCAGCGCTTGTCCGTTATGTTATTCAAGTAGCCCATTCTTTGGGGAATGTTGCTCCCAAAGTGGCATTGATTGCACCTACGGAACAAGTATTGCCTAAAATTGAATCATGTGCCGATGCTGCTATATTGGCAAAGATGGCAGATCGGGGACAATTAACAGGCGGTACTGTTGATGGTCCTTTGTCTTTGGATGTTGCATTGGACAAGGAAACAGCTCAAATAAAAAAAGTCTCATCTCCTGTAGCAGGAGATGCCGATTGCTTGGTTTTTCCGAATATCGAAAGTGCTAATGTGTTTTTTAAAACAGCGACAAAATTGTGTCATGCAGAATTGGCTGCTTTTGTAATAGGAGCAAAAGTTCCTTGTATTCTCACTTCTCGTGGAGACACCATGAGATCTAAACTTTATTCTATTGCATTAGCGGCATTGTCTGCTTAAAAGGGAAAAGATGAAGACTTTTAAAATATTAACCATTAATCCGGGTTCTACTTCGACTAAAATAGCTCTTTTTGAAAATGATCAATTACGTTTCGAACGAAACATTGCTCATAATAGCGAGGATTTAAAAAAAATAGGGGCTATTCCTGAACAATTTTCCTTTAGGAAACAGTTGGTGGAAGATGTTTTATACAAAGAAAATATCTCATTATCCGATATTGATATTGTAATAGGACGGGGAGGTTTGGTGAAACCCATTGAATCTGGAGTATACCGAGTAAACAGTCGATTAAAAGAAGATTTGAAAGCAGGGATAATGGGGCAGCATGCATCTAATCTCGGAGGATTGATTGCCGCAGCAATCGCAGAACAAATCCCTGGCGTAGAAGCTTATATCGTTGATCCTGTGGTAGTCGATGAATTGAGTGATGTAGCACGGTTAGGCGGACATCCTTTGTTTCCTCGAAAATCTATTTTTCATGCCTTAAATCAGAAAGCAGTAGCTCGTATGTATGCTCAAGAGCGAGGAATTCCTTATGAACAATTGAATTTGATTGTGGCTCATATGGGGGGTGGAGTATCTGTAGGGGCTCATCGTAAAGGTCGGGTTATTGATGTAAACAATGCATTGAATGGTTCCGGACCTTTCTCTCCTGAACGTAGTGGAACATTGGAAACGGGACTTTTGGTGGATATTTGTTTTAGTGGAGAGTATAGTAAAACAGATGTTCAAAAAATGTTGTCCGGGCAAGGGGGAATTGTAGCATATTTGGGACATAGCAATACGAAAAAAGTGGTAGATGATGCGTTAAATGGAGATAAACGGTCAGAGCTTATCATTCAGGCATTCTGTTATCAGGTGGCAAAAGAAATTGGAGCTATGGGTACGGTTTTGTCAGGTAGGGTAGATGCAATACTACTGACAGGAGGAATTGCTTACAGTGATTATATTTGTCAAGAGATTATTCAACGTGTGTCATTTATTGCTCCTGTCGTTACATCTCCTGGCGAGGATGAAATGCGAGCTTTGGCTGTAAGTGGATTAGCTGTTTTGTTAGAAGAGTGTCACCCCAAAGAATATAAATAGGATTGTTAAAAATATAGTATAAGATTAGTCAACTGATTGATTATAATTAGTTGGCTAATTTTGATTTTATAGGATATATCATTCTTTCTAAGAACTGTACTATTTTTAGAATCCGTTTTTTGTTGTTTGTCGTGTATAAACATTTATCTTTATTCATATTTTATGTATCGTATTCTTTAAAGATAATTTTATCCCAACAACAATAAATTTTTCATAAAATTATTTATCTCTTTCCCTTTTTTGTAAACACTGATTTTCTTTAATTA
>CASFOM010000023.1 GCA_949296295.1 uncultured Alistipes sp.
ATTGCAACACCAGAACCGAATTTTCATGTACCTGAATTTTTCGGGGAAATAAAATTCGAGTAATTTATTGTATGAAATTATAAAAACAGGGGGACCTTTTGGGTCCCCCTGTTTTTATAATTATTTAACATAATTAATCTCTTGTATTGAAATTATAAAAGAGTAGGGTGAATCTTTCCCTTGAAAAATCGAATGAAAAATACATTGGAATAGAGTAGTCTTGTCTATTTACAAAAGTAAATCACAAAAGCGTAATTACATTTGTGATATTTTTATATTTTCGTCCTTTTTAATTCTTGTTACATACTTAATTTTAATGTAACTTAATTATTGATTTCCAGGTTATTATAGTGTGTTATTTGAAATATTACTTTATTATGATAGTTGTTTATAGGTCATAACATCTAATTATCGTAATAATGCTTTAATTGTATTTGTTTAAATGATTGTTAATCTGTTTTTTATATTAATTTATCTAAACTTTGATGTAATGTAGTTTTAATTAAGTAATATTGTGTTGTTACATTTGTAAAACAAACAAAGTTTGGACAAATCAAAAATAATAATTACATTTGTAAATCGATACTTTTCTCTAATTTGTATTTAGAATATGAAAAATAGAATATTTCAATTTATGCAATCGGAAGGTTTGAATGCTTTTCGGTTTGCTGAAACATTAGAGGTGCAACCTTCCAGTATTTCTCATATTTTATCAGGACGTAATAAGCCTAGTTTTGATTTTATTGAAAAATTACTGTCTAAATACCCTAAATTGAATCCGGATTGGTTATTGCTTGGTCAGGGACCCATGTATCGAAAAGTCGAAGAATTAAATAATAAATCTGATTCCGTTACAGAAAATTCTGGTTTATTTTCCGGACAATTGGGAAATACTCAAAATAAAGAGAATGATACGATTGTTACAAATGTGAAAACTTTTGATAATGACGATTTTATGCTTGAATCAATCCACGAAGAAAAACAAATAGAAAAAATTATTATTCTATACTCTGATGGAACGTTTAGAGATTTTCGTAAATAGTTGATATATAGTTAATTATTTGATTTTGATTGTTTTTTTACATTTGTAAAAAAACTCTTTTATACATGTTTGTCCAAAACCGTGTGCGGAATATCCCCATGAGTAATTAATAAAATAGGACAATCGTAACTGTATAGTTGATCTTGCGTAATAATATTGGAATGGTGGTAGTGAAGATTTCTGTTTACACAGGCTATCGTTTTTACATACGAGGTAATGGTGCCCAAATCATGAGATACCATGACAATAGCCATCTCTTCATTTACTTCTTTTAATAATTGGTATAACTCTTTTTCAAACTGATTATCTACAAACGTATTGGGTTCGTCCAATACCAATAGTTTGGGTTGAGCAATTAAAGCCCGACATAATAAAGCACGTTGTAACTCTCCCCCTGAGACAGCTCCAATATTATGTTGGGCAATAGCTTCAATGCCACAGCGCTCCATAATTGCTCGGGCTTTCCCTTTGTCGTCTTTCGTATAACGACCTAAAATTCCTTTACGTGATTGCAATCCGGATAAAACAATTTCTTCAATTCGTATGGGAAATTGTTTGTCTATATGATTGTATTGTGGAAGATAACCTATGTGTTGCCTGATATCTCCATGATAAACTAATTGCCCGCTCCAAGGAAGCAGTTGCCCTAAAATTAATTTCAACAATGTGGTTTTCCCTCCTCCATTGGGGCCGATTACACCTATAAAATCATGTTCTTTAATGACGAGATTGATGTGATTGAGTATGGCTTTATGTTCATACCCGGTAGTTACATCATTTATGGAGATTAATAAATCGCACATTTCTGAGTTTTTTATTGGTAACTGTTGATAATAGCCTGGGAAATGGCATACATATTTTTCAGCCAATCATAAGCTAAGGGATCTATGGTTTCTACCTTGCCATTTATTTCTTTTGCAATGGTACGTACTGCCTGGTTATTTAATTCGGCTTGACAGAATAAGGTTTGTATATGATGAATACGTGCAGTGTCGATTAACGCTTTTAGACTACTGCCTGTCGGTTCCTTCCCGTCTTTTTCTATGGCGATTTGTTGGAGACCGTATTGACGAGCCAAATATCCCAATGCAGGATGATATATAATGAAATAACGGGATGGTAATGAGGAAAAGTGTTGTAACATGTATTGATCCAAAGAGTCTATTTCTTGGCATAATTTGGTGCAATTCTGACGGAAAAAGGAACATGAATCCGGAAATAATGCACATAATCTTTGGGTTATGGATTGCGTAATAATACGAGCTTCTGCTGGAGAAAGCCATATATGAGGATCAATATTTCCAATATGTACAGAACTCTTGGTGTTGATATGTACGTGGTGAGAATGGTCGTCTGTTAAGGGGGTAATACTGTCGATTAAAACCAAGCGATTATCTGTAGAAATACCTTGTAATAAATTGGTTTCGGCGCCCAATACTCCCGTAACGATGAATAATTTTGAATTATTGGCCTGCTTGATGTTGTGGGCTGAAGGTTCAAAGGTTTCAGGACTGGCGCCTGGAGGAACAAGTACCGTGACTGGATATTGATGGTCGGTTATCCGTTCTACAAAATAGCGTAAAGGTTCAATAGATACGACAATGGTATCGGAAGGCGTAGTCGGTTTACATGAAAAAATGAAAAACAAACAAAACCCTGACAGAATAAATAGATATTGAGAAAGGTGTTTCATACAATTAAAAACAGTAGTCTGTTAATAAATTACTAAGTGTTTCCAAATAAAAAGCATCCGTAGAATCAAAATGGGATAAATGTTCGCTGTCGATATCCAATACCCCAACGATTTCTCCTTGATGGATTAAAGGAACGACGATTTCCGATTGCGATAATGAACTGCAAGCAATATGCCCTTCAAATTGATTGACATCATTTACAATAATGGTTTTTTGTTGGGCCCATGATGTCCCGCATACTCCTTTATTAAACCCAATACGGGAACAAGCCGGCTCCCCTTGGAAAGGGCCTAAAACCAGCATTTGGTTTTCTATGAGATAGAAACCTACCCAAAAAAAATCAAATGAGTATTTTAGAGCTGCTGCGACATTGCTTAATGAAGAGATACGATTGGTTTCTCCTTCAATAAGAGATTTGATTTGTGGCAACAGAATTTTATACTTTTCTTTTTTATCGTTTGTCGATGTCGTTTGTATTGAAACAGTCATAGGTTTTTATATAAAAGACTAAAAAAGGCGTGCAAAATATCTGTTTCGATGCACGCCTTCATAGGTAATATGTAAGAATGTGTAATTTTTTAGAGGTTTTTATGCATCTATATTGGCATATTTAGCGTGTCGTTCGATAAATTCTCGCCGAGGAGGAACATCATCCCCCATCAACATAGAGAATATTCTGTCGGCTTCCGCTGCACTGTCAATAGTTACTTGACGAAGAATGCGTGTCTCCGGATTCATAGTTGTTTCCCATAGCTGATGGTCGTTCATTTCTCCTAAACCTTTATAACGTTGTATTTCTACTCCTCGTGTGCCGAATTCTTCTACGATTTGTTTCCGTTCTTCTTCTGTCCAACAATAACGCTCGTTTTTCCCTTTTTTTACAAGGTACAGTGGAGGAGTAGCAATATAGAGATGTCCGTTCTTAATGATATCGGTCATGTAACGGAAGAAGAAAGTCATGATTAAGGTAGCAATATGGCTGCCATCCACATCAGCATCGGTCATGATGATAATTTTGTTATACCGCAACTTCTCAAGATTCAATGCTTTACTGTCTTCTTCTGTTCCAATGGTTACTCCTAAGGCAATGAAGATATTTCTAATTTCTTCACTTTCGAAAACTCGATGGTCAATGGCTTTTTCTACATTCAGAATTTTCCCGCGTAAAGGTAATATGGCTTGATACATACGGTCCCGACCTTGTTTGGCCGTCCCTCCTGCTGAATCCCCTTCCACTAAGAATATTTCCGTTTTACTTGCATCCTTAGAGGTACAACCTGCTAATTTTCCAGGAAGAGAAGTTCCCGCTGAAATCCCCGACTTATGTTGTACCAATTCTCTCGCTTTTTTCGCCGCTGTACGTGCTTGTGCTGCTAAAATAACCTTTTGTACTATGGCTTTCGCATCTTTCGGATGTTCTTCCAAATAGTTGTTCAATGCCGTAGTTATCGCTTGATCAACACTCCCCGCTACCTCACTATTTCCTAATTTTGTTTTGGTCTGTCCTTCAAATTGAGGCTCCGCAACTTTTACGGAAATAACCGCTGTCAATCCTTCCCGAAAATCATCGCTGTTGATTTCAAGCTTTAGTTTCGAAAGCATCCCGCTCTCTTCTGCATATTTCTTTAATGTGCGGGTTAATGCACGTCGGAATCCCGTTAAATGGGTACCTCCTTCTATGGTATTGATATTGTTTACATAAGAATGCACATTTTCAGTATAACCCGTATTGTATTGCATCGCTACTTCTACAGGAACTCCGTCTTTCTCCGTTTCAATGTAGATGATATTCTCTGTTAATTTGGTGCGATTGGCATCCAACAGTTCTATAAAATCTTTTAATCCTGTCTCAGAGTAATATTCAACCCGCACGTATTCACCATTTTCATCTTTTTCCCGGCGATCCGTAATATTAAGATGTACCCCTTTATTTAAATAGGCCAATTCTCTTAGTCGAGCAGAAAGAATATCGAAGTTATATTCTGTTACGGTAAAAATGGTGTCATCCGGTTTAAACGTAATGGTAGTACCTGTTTTATCCGTTTCTCCAATAATCTCTACATCCGACAGGGCTGCTCCGCGAGAAAAACGTTGACGGAAAATTTTACCATTTCGACAAACAACCGCTTCAAGATGGGTAGATAAGGCATTCACACATGATACACCTACCCCATGCAATCCACCTGATACTTTATAAGAATCCTTATCAAATTTCCCTCCGGCATGAAGTACCGTTAATACTACTTCCAAAGCGGATTTCTTTTCCTTGGGATGATAGTCTGTTGGAATACCCCGACCATTATCGGATACCGTAATGGAGTTATCTTCATTAATGTAAACTTCAATATGAGTACAATGTCCTGCCAATGCTTCGTCGATAGAGTTATCTACTACCTCATATACCAAATGATGCAATCCTCGAATACCAATATCGCCAATATACATGGCCGGACGCTTACGTACCGCTTCCAACCCTTCCAATACTTGAATGCTGCTGGCTGAATATTCTGAATGATTGTTTTGTTCTTGTTCCACGTTCGAATTCATTGAATTTATACTTATTAAACATGCAAATATACGAAAAAAAATCGGTATTTAAAAGTCATTTTTGACTCTTTGTAATGCGGTGGGTTCTGTAAAGTGTAAGACCTTGAAGATGAGAACAACAGAGGGGTATTTTAATAAATGACAACTTGGAACTCCGAAAATAAAATGCAACGGTTGGTTATGGGAATATGTCTCATCTCTTACAATGAAAAAACGGACTTTGAAAAAAGAGAAAATAAAATGTTTTTACCACAAGCCCTGGTTATAAGAAGAAAAAGAATCGGAAGGGGAAGAGTTGTCTTCTGTCGGAACAGATGAATCATTTTCTGACCAATTATCTTCGCCTTCGTAAAAATCACTCTCTGTGTGGTATTCTGATTCATATTCTGAAAAAGTGCCGTTCTCTTTTTCAAGACCTAAAATGGATACAATATCGATTTCTTCTATTGTCCCGTTTGCACAACGAATGGTACGGGCAGGAAAATGCTCTATGATTGAAATGTTATGGGTGGCAATCAAGACACTGCAACCTGTCGCTGCAATATCCGTAAATAAAGTCATGATTCGTTCATAACTTTCCGGATCTAAATTTCCGGTGGGCTCATCTGCTAAAATGACTAAGGGATGGTTGAGTAAAGCCCTTCCAATGGCAAGTCGTTGCTGTTCTCCCCCCGATAATTTATAGGGAAATGTCCGCATCTTATGTTCCAGACCTACTAATTGTAAAATCTCTATAATGCGGTCATGCATCGCTGCTTTGTTTTTCCATCCCGTTGCCTCCAATACAAAATGTAGGTTCTCATAAACGTTTCGATCATCCAACAACTGAAAATCTTGAAACACCATCCCTAACTTCCTCCGTAAATAAGGAATATGTTTCGATTTTAACGTGTTTAAACTCGTCCCGACAATCATTCCTTCTCCTGCAGCCAACGGTAATTCTCCATATAGGGTTTTTAACAGGGTACTTTTCCCGCTACCTACCTTCCCTATCAGATATACCATCTCGTAAGGAAATATCTGGAGATTTACGTTTCGGAGAATGACTTTGTAGCCTCGCCGATTTTGACTGCATAAAGTGGCATATGATAATTCAATAACGGGATGTGTCATGATTGATCAATGGTTAAAAGACAGGGTCATTACTATTTTCAAAACTACCTCCGGAGAAAGGAGATTTTTCTTGTGGTGGGGCAGCAAAAGAATCACTGTCAAAATCTTTATATCCACTTGTATTCTCTCCTAAACCATAGGTATGTATTCCGTCAGGAATATCGTCTAAGTTGGAAAAGCGGGCTTGCTCACTACGGAATTTCAGATTGATGATATCGGTAGGTCCGTTTCGATGTTTGGCTATAATAATTTCAGCTAAACCCGGAACCAACGGAATTCCCTCTTCATCATGTGTCATGCCGTAATATTCCGGACGATGGATAAATGCTACAATATCCGCATCTTGTTCGATGGCTCCTGATTCTCGTAAGTCTGACAACTGAGGCCGTTTATTCCCTCCTCGCGTTTCAACAGAACGATTTAACTGTGAAAGAGCTATGATGGGGATATTTAACTCTTTCGCTATGGCTTTCAGTGAACGGGAAATGGACGATACTTCCTGTTCCCGATTTCCTCTTGTCTCATTCGGTCCGGTCATCAATTGCAGGTAGTCAATGATGATTAACTCAATGTTGTATTGTGACTTCAAACGACGCGCTTTCGAACGAAATTCGAAAATGGAAAGAGCCGGTGTGTCATCAATGAACATGGGGGCATTTTGTAACGGAACAATAGATTTTTCCAAATGAGTCCATTGTTCCGTACTGAGCTTGCCGCTTTTTATCGTGCGCGAATCAATACCTGATTCAGAAACCATCAAACGAGTCATGAGCTGTTCTGCACTCATTTCCAATGAGAAAAAAGCTACTCCGCGGGAATAATCTACTGAGATATTCCGGGCTAACGATAACACAAAAGCTGTTTTCCCCATCGCTGGACGTGCTGCAATGATGATTAAATCCGAAGGTTGCCAACCTAAGGTAAGTTTATCTAAATCAGAGAAGCCGGAAGGAACACCACTTAATCCATCCGGCTTGTTCCCCGCTTTTTCTATAAGCTTCATGGCTTTTTTTACAATATCATACGATTTTTGTACATCTCGTTTGATATGGCCTTCTGATACCTTGAAAATTTCTCCTTCGGCATAATCAATCAAATCGGTTACGTCAATGGAATCATCAAAAGAGTTACGCTGGATATCTGTAGAAGCTCGGATTAATTCACGTTGAATATATTTTTGTGCAATGATTTTTGCATGAAATTCTACATGAGCCGCTGAGCCTACTTTTTGTGTTAAGGAGGCTAAATAAACAGCCCCCCCTATTTCTGCCAATTTATTCTTTCGTCCAAGCATTTCCCCTACTGTATAAAGATCTATGGGTTCATGTTTGGCTGATAAATCGAGAGCTGCCTGATAAATTTCCTGGTGGCTTTCCTTATAAAATGATTCTGGCTTCAATATTTCCTGTACTGAGAAAATAGCATTGTTCTCAATCATGATTGCGCCTAAAACCGCTTCTTCCAAATCAATCGCTTGAGGTGGTAAAAAACCTGATTCCTGACTGATGGCAGAAACAATTTCATTGGTGGATTTTATTGGGTTTTTCCCTGATGATTTACGAATCGTATTCACAAAAAAATAATTGTTTTTGAAATGATAGAGTGTTTCAAAAATACGAAAGAATCATTTTTTAAAAAAATAATTCTTCTGTTTTTTCTTGTTATCCATATGGCGTTCTACAAATAATTTTTCATGAGTATAGGGATTTTCTCCTGTGTAATACATCACTGAAGAGAGCGTGAGCGGGGTCGGTGTAAAATCTTGTACTTGTTCAAGCCGAAAATGTAATCCTTTCATCTTTTCCGACAATTCTTTCATCTCTTTCTCAGAACAACCCGGATGGCTGGATATGAAATAGGGAATCAATTGATATTTCAATCCTGTTTTTTTACATATCCTTTGAAAATCATTGTTTAGTCGTATGAATAAATCAAATGAGGGCTTTCTCATCTGTTTTAAAACTTTATCGGAAGTGTGTTCCGGAGCCACTTTCAATCGACCGGATGTATGCCGGGTAATCACTTCGTTCAAGTATTGTTCTCGTGTCGCTTCATCAATCATATCGTACCGGATTCCACTCCCGATAAATGCTTTTTTGATGGCAGGCATTTCCTGGATTTTCCGATATACCTTTAAAATGGGAGCATGGCTGTTGTTTAAATTCTTGCATACGGAAGGATAGATACATGAAGGACGGGAACAGTGACGACATAAGGAAATATCCTTTCCTTGCATTTGATACATATTGGCGGAGGGACCTCCTAAATCCGAAAGGTAGCCCTTGAACCCTTCCATCTGCGTAATTTGCTCTATTTCATTGAGGATGGATTGCTCTGAACGAGATGAAATGTGCTTTCCCTGATGGGCTGATATGGTACAGAAACTACACCCTCCGAAACATCCTCGATGCAGATTAACGGAAAACTTAATCATTTCGAAGGCTGGAATCGCTCCTTTGTTTTTATATCGGGGATGGGGTAAACGGGTATAAGGTAAATCAAAACTATGATCGATTTGTTGTGTCGTCAAATAAGGGTAAGGTTCATTGACTACGATATAACGATCTTGGTATGGCTCGATTAATATTTTGGCCTCCATTCGGTTGGATTCTGTTTCTATGTGGCAAAAATTTTCCCCGAATTTACGTTTGTCTTTACAACATGATTCAAAAGAGTGTAAGGTAATTATGTTTTCTGGAGGTAAATGATCGACATATTTTTTATCTGCAATAAAAGCAATTTGCTTGATTTTTCGAATCAAGTGCAGATTGAATCCGTTATGTAGGGTTTTGGCAATTTCCAAAATAACCCGGTCCCCCATCCCATAAACTAATATATCTGCCTTACTATCAACCAAGATGGACGGTTTTAATCGATCTTGCCAATAATCGTAATGAGTAAATCGGCGAAGAGAACCTTCAATTCCTCCTAATACAATCGGCGTGTCCGGATATAGCTTCTTCAGTATGTTGCAATATACCTGAGAGGCATAATCCGGTCGATAACCCGCTTTCCCTCCAGGCGTATAGGCATCATCGCTCCGTAAACGCTTGGCCGCTGTGTAGTGATTGACCATAGAATCCATATTACCTGCCGAAACACCGAAGAATAAGCGTGGCTTCCCTAATTTTCTGAAATCACGTAAATCATCCCGCCAATTGGGTTGGGGGACGATAGCTACCCGATAACCTTCTGCTTCTAACAGTCTTCCAATCACAGCAATACCGAAAGAGGGATGATCAACATAAGCATCACCGGAGAAGAGAATAATATCCAACTCTTCCCAACCTCTTTCCCGTACTTCTTTGACAGATGTGGGCAGAAAATCTTTGGTCGTATGTTGTTTCATGGTGGTTGCTAGATTAAAAAGAAGGGCTATTTCGGTAATAATAATGAACTGTCGCCATAACTCAAAAATCTGAAATCATTGGACAAAGCGTAATTATACACCTCTTTCCAAGTATCTCCGATTAATGCTGAAATGAGTAATAAGAGGGTGCTTTGCGGTTGGTGAAAATTGGTTATTATCCCTCGTATAACTCGAAAGTGGTATCCGGGAACAATCATGATGCGAGTACTGCATTTCAACCGAAGAAGGTCGTGTTGTTCCATATAAGTATATAAAGTTTTCAGTAACTGTTGCCCTGAAATGGTATCAGGTATATCGTATGCTTCCCACTGTCCTATTTCCCGATTCTCATCAGCAGAGCCGGTTTGCATAATTCGATAACCAATGACGGATAAGGATTCCAATGTGCGGACAGAGGTAGTGCCTACTGCAATGATTTCCCCCGATTTTTGACAGATGTTTTGAAGAGTGGAACGGGTAATGTCAAAATGTTCCGCGTGCATCGTATGCAGTGCTGCATTCTCTTGTTTTACAGGGAGGAAGGTTCCTGCTCCTACATGCAAGGTAATCTCTTCTGTTTGAATATGATATTGTTGTTTTAACGTTTCAATTAGTTGGTCGGTAAAGTGTAGTCCGGCAGTTGGTGCGGCTACGGAACCTTCGATTTTGGAATAAACGGTTTGATAACGGGTGTTGTCCGTTTCACAACTTTCACGATTAAGATATGGGGGAATAGGGATTTTTCCTAACATTTCCAGAATTTGTCCGAATGAAACTTCTTGATCGTTCCACTCAAATTCAATAATTTCCTCTTTTTCTGTCGAGGATTTTCGATTTGCTGAAATAACGTATTCTTTCCCTTGATCGGTAAAACGGGTGTATAAGGCTCCTGTTTTCCACTTTTTTAAATTACCAACCAGACACTTCCATTGACAGGAACCGGTTTGTGTAAAGGCTCGTTCATAATCCGCCGGATTATATGGCTCCAAACAGAAAATCTCAATACGAGCACCACTTTCTTTGAAGAACATTAATCTGGCCCGGATAACTTTAGTGTTATTAAATACTAACAATGAATGGGCGGGTAGTTGTTCTCCAATTCGGTTAAATTGTGTATGAGAGATTTTCCCATCCTTGAAAATCAATAGTTTGGATAAGTCTCTTTCTGCTAACGGAAAACGTGCAATTCGTTCTTCCGGAAGAGAATATGAAAAATCTTTTATATGGATATCTCTGTTCATTCTTTGTATCGATAAAGCGCAAAAATATTAAATTTGCGGAACAAAAAACAGTGTTGTTATGATTAAGATTGGAGATCGGGTAAAATTTATCAACGATGTATATGTCGGTGAGGTAAAAAGCATACATAATGCCATTGCAAATGTAGAAGTAGAGGATGGATTTGTTGTCCCTGCCGTTATTAGTGAATTGGTGGCTGTGGATGAAGAGGAAGAACGTCACGCGGTAGAGCGGATTGGTATAGGAGATGAACGTCCCGGAACCAAAGGGAAAAGAGCACAGAAAAAACAAAAGGAAGAAAAACCGAGAAAAGTATCGGCTTTATCTAGGTATGGTAAAGTGACTCTGTTAAGTGAAGAGGAGGATGACGAAGGAATAGATTTGAATGCTATTCGGGAACAATATTTACGTCAAGTGGTAGCTTTGAATAACAAAGATTTAGAAAAAGAAAAAAATCGAGAGAATATTCATGAAATGGATGAAAAGGAGGTCGTTCCTGAACAATCTCATGAAAAAAGTACTGTTTCCAAAGAACAGAAGATGCATCAGGTGACGTTATCCGAGTTAGGAAAAGAGTTGGGTTTAACTGAAAGTAAACCTATTGCACAGGCAAATACAGTAAAAAAATCCCGGGTTAAAAATAATGAGCCAGAGGTAATAGATTTACATATTGAGGAGATTTTGGAAAATACTGAAGGAATGTCTCCCGGAGAAATATTGTCTGCTCAACTTTCTCGATTTACCATAGCACTTGATTCTGCTATTTTATCGGGAAAACATGGGAAAATGATTTTTATACATGGGGTAGGTAGCGGAAAATTGAAGTATGAATTGCAGAAAAAGTTAAAGCTGAAATATCCTAAGTTATCTTATCAAGATGCTTCTTTTCGGGAATATGGATATGGAGCTATATTGGTATTTTATTGATGTATTGAAGAATGATTTTCTAAAAAGGCTGAAAATTAAAGGTATGTTGAGAAAAGAAATATTTAACTATACAATACTTTAATTTTCAGCCTTTTTAGTTTTGGGAGAAAAAAAGAATCGTTAATCTTCGCCTTTTTAGTTATCACGTTTCCCTTTATTCTCGTTAATCTTAAAAGGTTTGTCAAAATTTTTGGGGTACACTGATTATTTGTTATTTTTTCTTGCAGCTTCCCCACGTGTTTATAAAAGATGGGGTTTATCTTATATCGTTATGTTTAAAACTAAAAATATTCTTGATAGGCCAGGTATATTTATGAAAGGTGAGAATAATGACCTCTTTTGATTTTAAGGAAGAATAAGGTGTAAGGTAATAGAATTTGTATTTATTTTATTTGTGATAAATATTTGTAAAATTTTTGTAATTTATCCATAAAACAGAAGGTAAATCCAATTAAAATAATAACTTTGTAGGTAATTCAATTAAAGTAAATAATAACGTTGGAAATTTCTATATTATTGTATTACTAAAATAAATTGGATATGAATACACCTGCTATTTTTTGGCTTGTTCCTGCAGCTTCACTTGTTGCTTTGGCCTTTGCATGGTATTTTTACCGCCGTATGAAGCAGGAAAGCGAAGGTACGGAACGTATGAGAGAGATTGCGTCCCACGTTCGTAAAGGAGCAATGGCTTATCTGAAACAACAATACAAGGTTGTGGCAATAGTTTTTATTGTGTTGGCCCTGTTTTTTGCATATCTTGCTTATGGTTTGGGGGTGCAGAATCCTTGGGTTCCCTTTGCGTTCCTTACCGGAGGATTTTTCTCGGGGCTGGCTGGATTTTTCGGAATGAAAACGGCGACTTACGCCTCTTCAAGAACAGCAAATGCAGCATCCGAATCTCTTGATAAGGGATTAAAAGTGGCTTTCCGTAGTGGAGCTGTGATGGGACTTGTGGTGGTTGGACTTGGTTTATTGGATATCTCTTTATGGTATATTCTACTGAATCATTTTGTAGAAGCTACCGGAACCCAGAAACTTGTTGTGATTACAACAACAATGCTGACTTTTGGTATGGGGGCCTCTACTCAGGCTCTTTTTGCTCGTGTAGGAGGAGGTATTTATACTAAAGCGGCAGATGTCGGTGCCGATTTGGTGGGTAAAGTGGAAGCTGGTATTCCTGAAGATGACCCTCGTAATCCTGCTACCATTGCTGATAATGTAGGGGACAATGTAGGGGATGTTGCTGGTATGGGGGCTGATTTATATGAAAGTTATTGTGGTTCTATCTTGGCAACGGCTGCTCTTGGTGCAGCATCTTTTACTCTTTCCGGAAATGAGGTGATGCAAGTTAAGGCTATATTGGCTCCAATGTTAATTGCTTCTGTGGGAATATTACTCTCTATTATGGGAATATTTTTAGTGAGAACGAGAGAGGGGGCAACCATGAAACAGTTATTGGGTGCTTTGGGTCGAGGAACGAATATAAGTTCAATATTGATAGCGGTAGCTACTTTTGTTATCCTTTATGCACTCCAGATTCAGAATTGGTTGGGGATTTCGTTTTCTGTGATAGCCGGTTTGGCCGCAGGAGTGATTATTGGACAAGTGACAGAATATTATACGTCTCATTCTTATAGTCCTACAAAAAAAATTGCCAAAAGTTCTGAAACAGGACCTGCTACGGTGATTATCTCAGGAATAGGAACGGGGATGATATCAACAGCTATTCCTGTATTGACAATTGGGGCTGCCATAATCTTGTCTTATTTATGTGCCATTCAGTTTGATGTAGCTAATATGTTGTCTGCTGAAAACTTGAGTATGGGACTTTATGGAATTGGAATAGCAGCCGTAGGAATGTTATCCACATTAGGTATTACTTTAGCAACGGATGCTTATGGTCCTATTGCTGATAATGCAGGGGGAAATGCGGAAATGAGTGGTCTTGGTCCAGAGGTACGTAAACGTACTGATGCGCTTGATGCTTTGGGAAATACAACAGCAGCTACGGGGAAAGGATTTGCTATTGGCTCAGCTGCTTTGACAGGATTAGCTTTGTTGGCTTCCTATATTGAAGAGATAAAAATAGGTTTGCAACATATAGGACAAACTGTTATTACTTTATCCAATGGAACCCAGAAGGCTGTATCGGAGGCTGGAATTTTGGACTTTATGGATTATTATCAGATTAATTTAATGAATCCTAAAGTGTTGATAGGAATATTTATAGGTTCTATGATGGCCTTTTTGTTCTGTGGACTTACAATGAATGC
>CASFOM010000024.1 GCA_949296295.1 uncultured Alistipes sp.
CCACTTCATATCCCAAAAATGGGAAAAACGGATTAATATATTCCGCCTGATCATTGGCCCAAATAGCAGCATAATACGACTCTCCACCCGGACCATGCATCAGTCCCCCTTTCGTGTCATAGATACTTTCAGCACCACGAATCTTAGCAAATCCGAACATGGTATTGATCACCGTATCGGGAGTTTCCAAAACCAATTGATCCCGCCATCCACGAACCAATGCCTGACGTGCTTCAAGTTCTTGTTTTACATCTAACGACTCAAAAGAAACTCCTGATTTATAACCGGAGTAAGTAACGAAAAATTCTCCGCTTTCTCCCGGTTTCAACTCTTGAGAAGCAACCCCATCCATACGTGTTACCAAACGATAGCTTCCATCTACCCCTTTGGACGCCGGAGTTTCCAATACACTTTCTCCTGAAGAAATTTCCAATAAAATACCTCTTGGACCTATATTCTTGACCTGGTAAATTTCACAAACAGATGCCTTGGATACGGAAGGGAATACAATACGCGTTAATGCTACACTATCACCTCCAACGGTAGTCATTAGACTATTAACAGACAAGGTCCCATCCAAAGTGATTTGTTGTACCTGTTCCTTCTCCAAAGGAAGACCATTGATACAAAGTTGTTGGACGGGTTCAACGGAAAATCGACGCGTCAAGCTCGCATGAGTATTGTTGGGAATGGTACGTAACAAAGGCCAGACAATACTTCGCGTCAAAGAAAAAGAACCATCCTCTTTTACTCCATAACGCAACACAACCGACACTTTCAAGCCACTCATTTCGATATGGTCAGCATGCACATCTCCTTCTTTTACATCCCAAGAAATATTCCCGTCCGGACGGATATACCAACGGTTTTCTGCTTGAACAATCCCTAAAAAACCAATACATAGAAAGACAATGGTGAGAAAAAATCTTTTCATAATATTTTTATCTAAGTTTGTTTCGCTCAAAATGAGGAGCCACCTCAAAATTAAAATAAAAAACTGAGACTACCGTCAAACAAGCCCCAAAAAGATAGGCTTTGTCAAAAGTACTAATCTGTGCAATGTAACCTCCAAGCAGCAACCCGATTCCAATACCTACATCCCAAGAAGTCAGATAAGTGGAAGTAGCCGTACCCCGTTTGTTGTTGGGAGCTAAATTGACAAAAAGAGTATTGAATGCCGGAAACATGGTTCCAAAACCAATACCGAGAAACAAGGCTATTCCAAAAAACAAATAAGTTCCAAAAACACTGTTCCAATTCATCAAAAATGCACAGGAAGAAAGCAGGAAAAAACAAAGACAAACCAAGTACATTCCTAATGAAATAACCCGAGTAACATATCCTTTATCTACTTGACGGCCTGAAAAGATACGAGACACGGCCATACCCACTGCCATAAGGGTAAAAAACAATCCTGTCCCTTCCGTAATGCCTATCTGACGGGCATACATGGCCACAAACGTAGTAGTCATACCATAAGGAATGGACAATAACAACAAATCAATTCCGGCAGGAATACCTTTAAGCAAAATAAAACGGTCCAACGAAATTGGTTCATGCTTGACAGGCGGACGCGTTGGCGCTTTCACCAACAAAGCCATGACAAACCCAAGAGAACAAGAAATCAACGCACAGGTAAAAATTACACTGAAAGAATAAAAATCATGTAGGAACAAACCCACCATAGGGCCTACTGACATGGCAATATTATTCGACAAACCGTAATACCCTAATCCTTCTCCTCGACGTGAAGATGGCATAATATCGATAACCACCGTATTCCCGGAAACGGTTACTGTTCCAAAGGCCAATCCATGAACCACACGTAAAATGGTAAACAACGTAAGTGTTCCGGCCAACAGATATCCGGCAAAAACAGAGGTAAATATAAAAAAGGCCAATAAGTAGAGGGGTTTTCGTGCAAATGTATCCAACAGATACCCTGAAAACGGTCGGATGGACAACGCTGCAATCGTATAACAAGACAAAATAGCCCCTACCGCTGCATGTTCTGCCTGGAATATTTCCGTAAGATAAAAAGGTAAAACAGGCATCAACAGATAAAAGCCGAAATAAAGAAGAAAATTAGCCGCCAGAATAAAGCAATAACTGGGGGTAACAAGACGATCTTTGGTCATGAATGCAATTCGTAAATTTTATACTGTACCTTAAAAGAACCGCCAAAGTTAATGAAGAAAAAAAGGGTTTTCAAATTAAAACCCCTTTTTTCATATTTTAAAGACTAATCTGGCTCCTTTTCGGATAAAACCATCCTCTATTTACTCATCATCTGCCCACAAATAACTCAATACATCTCCGCAAAGCTGAAGTAAAGATATTTCACAAAGTTTTGTATTATAGCGGGCTATCAACAAACGTTCTTCCGCATCCAACAAACTTTTCTGTGCTTCCCGCATCTCAAACCCTGACATATTTCCAAGCCGGAGATAGCTGTCTCGGGCAATATCGTAATTTTCCCGGGCTGTCTTCACATTCTCCTCCTCTAACTTCAATACCTCTATATTATTCCGATAAGCCTGCCAAAAATTAGATAAATCCGCTTTCAAGGCCAATTCCAACTGTTCCTGTTCCAACTGCGCATTCTCAATACCAATACGCGCATTCCGCTGTTCCCGACGTCGATTCCCATCAAAAATGGTCATTCCTACGGTAACTCCTACATCCAATCCCAAGGTCTGACGCTGACGATTCACGCCTGCATTATAGCGATTAAGGGTATATCCATATCCCGTACTCATTCGAACATAGGGATAATTACGTGATTCCAATATTTTTAAATCAAGTTCTGCCAAACTTTTATTTCGTGCCGCCTGCAACAAGGAGGCATTGGTCTCCAACATTCGTTCCAACAATATTTCCCATTTTAAATCCGTATTGATTTGAATCACTGTATCCTGAATATTAAGCACTTGATCCACATCAGACATTGCCATCAATTCATTCAATCGTATTCGAGAAGAATGGACCAGCTCCTGTTGTGTCATATATTGAGAACTATCGGCATTAAAGTCAACCTGTGCCTGCTTGACATCCAAACCGGAATAATTGCGGACATTATAACGGGCCTCTGCTATACGCAACCGTTCTTTCGATAAAGAAACCGCATATTTAAAATTATTCAATCGTATTTGTTGTTGAATAAAATTATAATACTCTGCTGTCAATTCCGCAACAAAATCTTCTATGGTAATACGGGTATTAAGCTCTCCCTGCTTCTCTAATTCCAGCAGCCGGTCATAAGTAGCCTGAACCTTAAACCCTTCAAAAACCGTCCAGGACAATCCCAAGCCTGCATCCACATTCTGATCATAAACTCCTCCTGACTTCTCAACATCTCCTGTACGCAACGTCGTACGGGTATTGTCCAAATTTCCTCCATAACCGGCAGATAAATCTATTTCAGGCAGATAACCCGCATTGGCTCGTGTAGCATTGTTCCGGCTGATGGCCTCGTCATTCCGAGAAATACGCACGGAATAATTGCGTTCCAATCCCAATTCCAAACAGGATTTCAACGTATATGATTGTGCCTGTACACAAGTACAAAACACACACAATACTATTGAACACAAGAGATATTTTTTCATGCTTCCGTCTTTTTTCTATTCGTTGAAATATAACTATACATTGCAGGAACAATGTACAAGGTCAATAATGTGGATACCAACATCCCTCCTACTACGGCAATCCCCATCGCTATCCGGCCATTGGCCCCTTCCCCTGAAGCAAACACCAAAGGAATCAATCCTAAAATAGTGCTGGCACTGGTCATCAAAATCGGCCTCAACCGCTGCAAAGAGGCTTCTGCTATCGCTGTCATCTTATCCAAACCTGACTCCTGCTTCTGATTGGCAAACTCCACTATCAAAATACCGTTCTTGGCAACCAATCCTATAAGCATAATAATTCCGATTTGGCTAAAAATGTTCATGGTTTGACCGCCAAAATGCATAAATACAAGTGCTCCAGCTATCGCTAATGGAACTGTCAGCATAATAATCAAAGGATCTTTGAAACTTTCAAATTGTGCTGCCAAAATCAAATAAATCAAGACTATTGCCAAGATAAATGCAAACATCAAACTTGAAGAACTTTCCCTAAACTCTTTAGAGTCGCCGGTAAGTGCTGTCCTAAACGTATCATCCAATACCTCTTTAGCAATGCGGTCCATCTCATCCAAACCATGACCAATGGTATAACCTTCTGACAAACCTGAGGAGATAGTAGCTGAAACAAAACGGTTATAACGATACAACTGTGGAGGAGCAATACTCTCGGTTAAAGTAACCAAATTATCCATCTGTATCATCTCTCCATTTTCACTCCGAATATAGATAGAACGTAAATCTGACGGCTTGTTTCGTTGCTGACGGTTAATCTCTCCTAAGATCTCATATTGTTTTCCATTCATATAGAAATATCCCATACGTTGTCCACTAAGACCATATTGCAACGTTTGAGCGATATCCCGGGTACTGATTCCCATCAAATTCGCCTTGTCCCGATTGATGGAAATGCGAGCTTCCGGCTTGCTGAATTTCAAATTCACATCCGCCATCTGGAAAACAGGACTATCATAAACCCTTGCCATAAATTCCGGAAGAACTTTCTGCAACTTCTCGATATTGGTTGCCTGTAATACATACTGTACAGGCATTCCTCCCCGACGTCCTCCAAAGCTACTTTGCTGACGTACAAAAGCACGTGCTTTCGTCTTGGACTTAATTGCTTTAGATATATTTTCTGCTATCTCCATCTGCGAACTATGACGTTCCGCTATATTGGTCAAATCAATCTGAATATTTCCGGAACCACTGGAAACGCGCGCTGTTATAGCCCTTGTCTCCGTAGTAATCGAATCAACTACCCGTTTAATATCTTCAGTATAATCACGCATATACTCATACGTCACCCCCTCGGGCCCACTGGTAGTAATAGTAATGGAAGAACGGTCTTCCAGTGGAGCCATCTCTGAAGGAATGAGATTCCACAAATAATAAATAACTCCCAACAGGACAAAAACCAACGGGATAACCAAAAAACGTACCCGTAAAAAAGCATGCAAACTTCGCCGATAAATCGAATTCATCCCTTCAAAAACAGGTTCGGTTTTCCGATAAAACCAACTCTGCTGCTTGCGTTGAATCAACAGTTTAGTAGCCAACATGGGGGTAAAGGTCAAAGCTGCAATGGTAGAAATAATAACTGCCCCTGTAATCACCATACTGAACTCTCGAAACAAACGCCCGGTCATTCCCTCCATAAATACAATAGGGAAAAATACTGCCACCAAAGTCACTGTGGTTGAAATAACGGCAAAGAAAATCTCTTTGGCTCCCTCTATCCCCGCCTCTTTAGGTTCCATGCCTCGCTCTATACGGATATAGATATTCTCCGTCATCACAATAGCATCATCCACCACCAAACCAACAGCAAGTACTATGGCAAGCATCGAAAGGACATTGATGGAAAATCCTGCTATATACATCACAAAAAATGAACCCACCAACGAAACAGGAATAACTACACATGGGACCAACGTAACTCGCCAGTCGCGGAGAAACAAAAAGATAATAATGATTACGAGTAAAAAAGCTACATATACCGTCTCCTCCACTTCACTAATTGAAGCCCGAATAAACCGGGTATTGTCAAATCCGTAACTGACCATGACATCATCCGGTAAATCTTTTTCCATATTTTTCATCCGCTCATAAACGGCATCCGCAATATCAATATGATTGGCTCCCGGTTGCGGGATGACAACGACCCCAACCATAGGAACATCATTCATCTTCATATAACTCCGAATATCCTGTGCCCCTACTTCCGCATAACCGATATCCCGAAAACGAATAATGCGATTATCCTCTTCCCGAATCACCAAATTATTGAATTCTTCCGCTGTATGCATCAAACCCAACGTACGAATGGTCAATTCAATGCTATTCCCTTCTATACTTCCCGAAGGTAATTCTACATTTTCCCGATCCACTGCATTCTTCACATCCATCGGCGTAATCTTATAACCCGCCATTTTTACCGGATCGAGCCATAATCGCATGGAATAACGCTTTTCCCCCCAAATTTCTACACTACTTACATCACTAATGGTCTGTAACTGCTCCTTAACCGTCAAATCGGCTATTTCACTCAATTCCAACAAAGAACGTTTATCACTTTGAATAGCCACCATCAAAATAGGCTGTGCGTCAGCATCTGCTTTTGATACGGTAGGTGGATCACAATCCCGAGGTAAATAACGTTGTGCCCGAGATACCTTATCCCGAACATCATTAGCTGCCGTTTCCAAATCAACCGACAACTCAAACTCTACAGTAATACGACTTGAACCCTGTTTACTGACACTGGAAAG
>CASFOM010000025.1 GCA_949296295.1 uncultured Alistipes sp.
TCAAATCGTCTATCTTATCCTCGTCCCATTGCCCGCACATATGAGCCCACCAACAAAGGGAAGCTCCCCAACCTTCCACCGTTTGGTAATGAACCGAAGGGTCCACAATATATTTCCCCCCGGTCTCTTCTCCTCGAACAAACGGCAACCCTACGAAACCCAATAAGAGTAAAAACAAAAAACGTCTCATATACAATTACTTGATACTTTTCAACACATAACGACCTGCCGGTACTTCAAAACAAAGGTGGGATGCTTTGTAATCCGGTACCGCTTTAATGGTTCCAGATGTAACATAGCGACCTGCTGCCCAAACACTCTTTCCATTGATAACCACCTCTTGTGCATCCGGGTAAGGGACACCTATAATAGCTGTCGTCCCTTCTGGAACGGTCACTTTTTGAATAAAGGTATTTCCCTTGTCTTCATAGGAAGATTCTATGACTCCCCGAACTGTTGGAAATGAAAGAGAAGCCCAGGAGACATCTCCCGGTTGGGGAAGAACGGAAAATTTTTGAAATCCTGCACGAATAGGAGAAACCCCACAAACATATTGGGCGGCTACGGTTAGAGTCCCTCCACTCCACGCATGATTAACAGTTCCTCCTCCAAAACCTTCATTACCTATACCCCACCCTTCAAACAATGTCGTAAAATTACCGGGATAATAAACCATTTTGGAGAAACGATCTTTATTTCGGGCAAGAGCCTCTTCCTCATAACCCATAATCATCATGGCTTCATAAACATATTTTTCCATATAAGGACTTGCATGGCGTTCCTTACGCAACTGATCCATCAACGAAGGGTATTGTTCGGGTGAGGCAACCCCTGAAACGACGGCTAAAGCCTGTACCCGATCATCGGTACGACCCGTATAGGACGGATCACGATAAGCGGTACCGTTCCAAAAACGGGCATTCAAGGCTTTTTTGAATTCATTGCATCGTAATTCGTAACGTTGAGCATCTTCCGTTTTCCCCAACTCAACAGCCATATCATGCATCGCATCCAAAGCCATATAATACCAGAAATTACAAATCAACAACATATCACAGTTTTCACCCCAGTCGCCCCAGCTCCAACCGCCATGACGCAACTTGACATTCCCTGCCCCGTCCGGTTCATATAAAGATAAATATCGCTCTACTCCTGAATAAAGATCCTCAAGGATTTGTTTGTCCCCTGTATATAAATAATAAGTCCAGAGGCCCGTACGACCTAAGGAGGCAAGACTTTGAGAAGGTAACTCCTTATCCCAATTCCCTGCCGGAGCCGGTGCAAAGACAGATCCATCCGCTTTTTGCCATCCAATCAATTCATAAAGCCATTTACGTGTCAACGCATGACTGCTGACAGACAAGGCATAATACGATTCATGCGCTTCATTAACCGCATCTCCCGTCCATTGTGCCCGTTCCCGGTCAGGGCAATCCATATAGGTATCGCGCATGGTGATATATAAGGTTCTGGCTGCTTTTTTCCAAATATCGTTAAGAAAAGAATCCGAAGATTCAAATCTTCCTGCAAACTCTGTATCATAACCCGTTTCCCGAAAACGAACATCCAGAATTTCCACATCTGCAGGGGCTATCAAATAAAAGTTGTGACCATTCAACCATCCAAAACTTTCATATTCCTGCACCCCGTCACAAGTGATGTACTCTGCCCGAACACCTGTATCTCCTCCGTTATAGAATACATAATTATCCGTCTGCAACTGAATGGAACGACCGGACACAGATCGTACTTTAATATAAGGGGTAAATTGAGCGTTATAAGAAAGACGGCAAATCAATGTATCTCCTCTGACTTCTTGACTTACAAACTTTTTCAAGCCATAATCCTTCCATAAGGGGATAGGACGAGGGACCAAACGGCCCCAAGGAGCCGAACCTTCTTGCCCTATCTCTTCCGCCTGAGACATATTGGAATCATTGTAATCAGGACTCATCCAATCAGAAACAGCTTTACGTGCATCATATGAAATACTCGATTCTGCCAGACGAAAATTCGGCTGGGGATCTGAACAACTACCGTAAGCCTCGTTCAGCATACATTTCCAACTGTCATCACTTGCAATACTGCCACCAGACCAACGACAATCAAAGAACAATCCGGCTTTCCCACTATTCTTATGTGAAAATCCTTCTTTCCCAAAATACCACAGCAATACAGCTATCGTATTGTTCCCTTTCTTCAGATAGGGGGCAATATCCACCTCATCTACATAACTGTCTGAAGGATTGGGACCTCTTTTCAAACTTCCCTCAAAAGTACAAAGTTGACCATTAATCCATAACCAATATTTACTATCTGCCGCAATACGTGCCAAGGCTTTATCCGGTACTCGTTCTACGTCAAACTGTTTCCGGAAAGAAAGCCATGTATTCGGAGTGTTTTGAACGCCAGGTAATGAAATCCATACGGCCTGAGCGGATAAAACAACAGTCATGCTCATTTGTAAAACAAACAAAAGCAAAAGTTTTTTCATGTTTCTCATAGGTTAATAGTTACTTATATATTTTTATTATTCTTTATTCTCTTTACGGTCCTCATCATTTAACACCAATTCTTGAGGAGTAAAACCAAATGGATGTGAAAAAGGAGCTTGACGATAAGCACAAGTCTTAATCCGACAAGAAGGACAATAATCCGGTTTACACGGATCGGAATGGATGGAAATCAAGACTCGTCCGGAAAAAGCATCCGTAATCAAATGTTTCAATGAATCACATGCTGCATGGCCTTCCGATATTGTATAATACCACGGCATCGTTAAATCACAATCAACATATAAAAAACTTCCATAACGAATTGTCTTCATGTTATGTACATCAATCCATTCTTCCTTGCGGTTACGAGCAATCACTTCCGCAATCTGTTGCAGTACCTGTTCATCAGCCTTATCCATCAAATTGGCTGTCGTCCGACGTAATATACGAATACCCGTTACTAATATGACTGTTCCGAAAATAAGTGCCAATAATCCATCAATCCAATAAAATCCGGTAAGACGCATCAAAACCAACCCCAAAACCAAACCTATCGTAGAATAAGTATCGGATTGAAGATGACGCCCGCCGGCTTCCAAGGCAATGGATTGATAACGTTTCCCTATACGAACACTGAACCATCCCATTAAATAATTGATCAATCCGGCTATGGCTACAATCCAAATCCCTATATCCAACTGTCCTAAACCTGTCGGTTCCAACAAACGAACAATCCCCTCATAAATAATAACTCCTCCTGCGGTCAAAATCAATAACCCCTCCACAGAGGCCGATATCAACTCTATTTTCCCATGACCAAAAGGATGTGTACGATCTTTGGGACGAGATGATAAACGAATACTGTATAAACTGATAAAACCCGCCGCTACATTAATAATACTTTCCAAGGCATCGGTAAGAATACCTACCGAATTTGTCACAAAAAAAGCGATGAATTTACCCACCAACAACAAAACAGAAATCCATACAATACATCGTTGTACCCTTATCTTCAATAAATCTTGATCCATGACTTTTATAATATTTCCTCCCCTATCTTGTTTCTTCCTTTTACAAATGAGAAACAAATGTCTTGATTCCGTTCATAATCATCTGTAAACCTATGGCCGCAACAATAAGTCCCGTTATTCGGATTAACGGCATTAATAAATTCTGACGTACTAAAAATTTCCCAATACGTCCTGCATTACGCATAATAATCAAGTTCAGTAATAATGCCAAAATGACAGCTAAAATAGTCGTTAAACGGCCATAAACGGACGGCATGGTAACAACAGCAGTTATGGTAGCGGGACCTGCAATCATGGGAATAGCAATAGGTACTGCCACAATATCCTCTACTCGAGTATTTTTATCTATGGTAAGAAAAGCTCCTTTCTGCAAGCCTATAAACCCGTTGTAAAACAAGACAATACCACAAGTAGCCTGAAACGCATAAATTTCAAGATTAAAAACATAGCCTAAAATAGCTTCTCCTACCAAAAAGAATAAAAGCAAAACTCCTATGGCCGTGACCGTCGCTTTATTTACAATATGATGTAACTCCGCTTCACTGTAACTTTCCCGCAAAGAAAATACAACAAATACCTTTTGAATCGGATTGACCAAAGCGATAAAAGCAAAAAATGCACTGAAAAAAAGTTTAATATCCATCTCTATTAAGGATTATTATTTGCAAATGTAGTACAAAAACATCCTATTCCCCCCCTTTTATATATGACAACGATAAAAAATTTTCCCCTCTTTCTATAGTTGTTAGAATTTACTACCAATCTGAAGTCCCTGCTCCTTCATACTCGGCAATTCGAGCGTCAAATGCCTGTAATAATTCATCACTCAATACAGCCTTTTCTTCCCATTCGGAAGAGCCATAGACACCTGCCTCTTCCAAATCGAACGGAACAAAACCTATCTTACGCAACAATCGACTGTTTTTAGGCGTAAAATCAAAACGGGAAACATCTGCGAAACAAGGATCGGCTATTACGGAATGTTTGTCTTGTCCCTGAGCCTGCCATGATTCAAAAGAGATATCTCCAAATTTGACAGGTAATTGTCTCGCATCAAAATAACAGTTGTAATCGGAACGATGACCTACCTTCTCCCAATTAATTCCTCCAAGAACGCCACTATCATAATAAACAATATTATTGGTAAACGTAAAAGAAAGATGTTCCTCTACTCGCGTTGCTTCCAATTGGGTGCGAATCTGACCTCCAAAAATATTGTTCCGGACAACATTATCCCGTCCGTAGTGTTGATGGAACCCCCCACTCTTACAACGATAAACCAAATTATTCTCTATCGTAATTCCCGTAGATCCTTCATCCGTATATAAGCCCCAACCGCCATAATAAAGAGAATAAATATGATGAACCCGATTATGACTGACTGATGTTCCTTCCGATAATCCCAAAGTATAGACTCCTCCCATGTCCGAAAGTTCTCCCCATCCTAAATGATGAATATGGTTGTATTCTATAATATTTCGTTTCGAGAAACTGGGAGAATATCCCCATACCCAACCTACGGAAACTCCCGTATAACGAAAATCAGCAATATCATTATGCGTTATCCGATTATCCGAAGCATTGAAAATAACAACACCTACGGCACAGGGAAAAACATACCCTCCATGCTGAATAATATTGTTGTCCAATGTAATGTGATGGGTTAAATATGTTTCATCTTCCGGATCAACTACCGTAGCCCCTATTTTAACTCCGCCAGCACCCAAATCGTATAAATGACAATGTTCTACCTTACAATCGGAGCATCCTTCCCGAAACCAGATTCCTCCCAACCCTGTGTGGGCAATAGTACAATTTTCAAACCGGATATAACGGGCATAATCTGCTTCTATAACAGCACCTATCGGAGCTGCCGCTTGCGCCGGCTCATTTCCGAGCCATGGAGTTTTATACCCTGCTGTCTCGAAAGAAAGGTTACGGAAACTGATGTTTTCCACAAAACGGTCTGAACTCCCCCGGATAATAATAAAACGTTCCGTTACAGGGACCGTACATACCGTATTTTCAGGGGTCTCTCCTTCACAAGGAATATAATAAAGCCATCCGTCTTTGGACAAAAACCACTCTCCGGGCGCATCCAAAAAAGCCTTATCATTCTCTATGGTAAACCGGGAACGGGTATCTATCGGATTCCATGATTTCATCCCTTCTCCCGCACAATAAAGCACTCCGGAAGTATCCTGATGCAACAAATGACGACGTGTAACATCCCACTTATGATAAAAAGTAGCCAAAGGCGGGGTAACCGATGGAGAATTCGATAAAGCAAAACGAGTTTCCGGATCCACCTGCAAGACAGACCAACGAGGCATACGATCTCCTCCCGTAGAATCCAATACAGTCTGGGTAACTCGCCGAATAGTATAAAATTCACCCCGATTGGGAGTCTGAGCCCGGAAACGACGCTCCCCGTTAATATATAACTGTTCAAAATAAAAACCTTCCTCCGCCACTTCCGGTATATACGTTTTCCATAAACGATCAGAAATACGTACAAAGGTATCCAACTCAAATCCTCCGGAAAAAACACTCTCGCCTGAAGCAGACCCTTCAAAAACCAAAGGAACCCCTCCAGTAAGCGACGCATCCAGAATCAATGGATGAGATATACGATAAACCCCTCCTGACACATGTATTTTCAAGGTATCCGGTTTTTCTGCTGAATTACAGATAAGGGAAATTCTTTCACGAATCTCTGACAAGGAAGCCAATGGAGCATTTTCTTCTCCTGAATTCAAATCATTACCCGAAGAAGACAAATAAAGAGTGCGAACCTCTGAAAATGATGGAGATACAGCAAAAAAAACACATCCCAACAAGGAGAATAAAAATCGGTGCTTCATGGCGTAGTCGGATTAGTTTTCGTTTCAAATATACCTTTTTCAATTCAAAAAAACAAACAGAAAGCTAAATTATACGCTCAATGAGTCCGTCTTAATCGAATCAGTGAAATTTCCGGACGCATCCCAATACGTCCATTAAAACCAATATAACCATTGCCCCGAGAAACATAAAGATATTTACCCTGCTCCTCATACAGACCATTGTATTCCGGATAACGATATTGGGCCGGACTCCACCGAAAACCGGGCAAATCAATACCTATCTGCATGGAATGAGTATGACCGGAAAGAGTCAGAAATACAGGATAATCCAACACTTCTTTACGCCAATGCGAAGGATTGTGAGATAATAAAACCACCGGATGTGTTCCACAATTCTCCAACGCTTTTGACAAATCTCCGTATTGAGAAAAAGGAGGTTCTCCCCAATTTTCAACGCCACTCAACATCAAAGTATCCTTATGGCAAACCAAGGGAACTGATGTATTATTCAACATAACAAACCCCATCTGCTGCATCCCTTTATAAAAACACTCCAAATTATGGGTATAAGCATCTCCACGCAGGCCTGCATAATCGCCATAATCATGATTACCCATTACCGCATATTTACCATACGGTGCCTTTAAGGCTGACAAGACATCAATCCATGGAGTTATCTCCGAAGCCAAATGGTTAACCATATCTCCTGTAAAAACAATCAAATCAGGTTGCAATGCATTCACCTGTTCACATAGACGCACAAGACCTGAATCATGAAGAGTTCGACTGCCCAAATGCATATCGGTTAATTGTACGATTCGAAAATTATCAAATGATGCGGGAAGAGATGAACTAAAA
>CASFOM010000026.1 GCA_949296295.1 uncultured Alistipes sp.
CGATAGTAGAACATCTTCAACTCGTCCGTAATGATGAACGGCACAAAACCATTCGCAAGGCACTCTTTGAACATCACAAGTCGGCCCACACGGCCGTTGCCATCCTGAAATGGGTGGATAGTCTCGAAGCGTTGGTGTAAGTCAAGTATGTCATCAAATGACTTTTTCTTCTTGCCATTATACTCCTTCAACAGAGTTTTAATTTCGCGTTTGACATCTTCAGGGGCCGTTGTTTTGTTGCCGCCGACCTCATTAGGAAAACGCTTGTATTCACCAACTGCAAACCATTCCTTGCGACTGTCGCCAGTTCCGGATTTAAGTATTGCGTGAAGTTTTTTGATAAGGCTTTCGGTCAATGATTCCTGTGCCCGGTCAATGATAAGGTCGATGCATCGGAAATGATTGATGGTCTCAATGATGTCATCAACTTTTATGCTTTCGCCCTCTATGCCAATGGTATTGGTCTCAAAGATATAGCGAGTCTGATCATGAGAGAGGCGGCTGCCCTCAATATGATTGGAGTTGTAGGTAAGATCAATTTGTGTATGATGATATATGCCGCCTTTCAGTCCCATCGACTTTTGCTCACGCAGCACAGCCAGCAGGGGAGATGTTTTACCCTCGCGTTTCTTGCGTGTGGGCAGTTCGGCATCAGCAGGAATATTCCAGGTTTTACCCACGAGGATTGCTCCCTCAATCTTACCTACAGCGCAATAATTTCGTGCCGTGCGCTCCGAAATACCATGTCTGTTCGCAAACTCTGTAACTGAAATATACGTCATACACTACAATTTATCGGCAAATTAACGGTCTTATTTTGCTTATAAAGATAGTGTTTTTTGCCGATAACGGCAAGTTTGATTTTTATAAAGCCTTTCAAAGTGGCAGAATGGCTTATTTCGACCTTCGTATCATCGTATTGGAATGGAAATAGTCATACTGTTTTTTACCGGGCTTGACCGTTGTCCGATTTTAGGCATATTGGGCAGTTAATACCCCTGTTAACTGTTTGTTCTCAAGGAGTGTCCAATCAAGATTGGCAGCAAACAGATGAGTATAGATGGATAATTAATATTAATAAAAGTATCACATATAAAACAATTAACATCCATAAAAGTCAAGATGATGATATTATTTCTATGTTCTACATGTAAATTTAGTACATCGAAATATGATACAATGAGTATGCAAAGTACATATTCTAAAAAACTAATAGATATTTTAGAAGCAATATAAGTTCTTATACCATAGAAGCCATTTCTGCAATTCTGGATCATTTGTATTTACAGCGTTTACCACATCATAGTTGGAAAAATAACTGAACATTCTGTCTTCGTTAGTCAAGGTTTTGTATTTATTGATAGACCTATCCAACATTGTGTTCTTTGCATGATGACATACCGAAAATGTTACTGTACTGTATATTCCGGTCTCTTGCAAGGTAAAGGCAAGCATCTGATTACGCCATAATTGGTTGAGTCCATCATTAAACGGACAACCTTTAATCTCAATAGAACCTTGGAATCTATCCAGATTCTTTTTTAGAGTGTCCCAGTATTTATATCCTATCATGTGATAATAGCATTTCTGAGGATCTTTGGCTATACTCATGAGATTACATTGAGTACAATTGTCCTTGTACTTGTTTGCTTTGCTTTTGTACGCTCCGCATACAGTAAACTCTTTCTCGCTCAGTTTATGCTCTATCAGCCACAGACATAATTGGTTTTCCCTGTTGTAGAAAGCAATGGCTACATCAGCATCAGTACCGGCACGTTTCGAATGGTCATTTAAGACGCCTGCTCCTTGTTTAATATCTTGTCCCCAATATTCAAAACAAAATCCATGGAAAAGTTTGTCTCTTGCTATTCTATTAAAATCAGAAGGACATCCGGGAATTAGAGGTATTATGCGGTCAACATCTTTAGAAAGGAGTAAAGGCATGAAAAGATTGATGCAGGCTGTTTGAGAACTTACGGCGTGATAGGCAAACTTATGGGGCTTATAAGCAAAATTACTCTGTTGCATTTCTTCCACTAAAGGTATTATGGGCTTGTACATCATTGCAGGGAAAGAGGTCTCATCTGGGAAAATGGCATCGTATTCATGTCCTTTATACATGCCTCTTTCTGTAGTGATATTTTTGCGTTTCCAGTCTATGATGTGGATATAAATAGCTTCTTGTTCCGAGGTTAAATTACTCGGAAGATAATATTGTTCTCCGTTAATTGTCTTTTTCATCCGTTAATCCTCAATCATTAAATCTTTTAATCTACGATATACACTCAAAATATAGATGCTCCAAGTATTCAAAGTCCTCTTTTTGCATCATGGGATTATGCCCTAAGAAAGACTTTATGTATTATGTTTTTGTAAAAGGAGTTAATGCTTCTAAATAGTTTCGTGTATATACACCTGTTTTAGACCTGTTCAATAATCCAGCCTCCATATACATAACATAATACAATATAAGCCATTTGTAAGGGACGATTACTTGTGTAAATTGACGACCTTCAATTTAATCATCAGTTGTGATGATACTTCATCTTGCACATGAAAGAACTTCCCTATGATTACCATGACATCATATTCTAAACTATAAGCAACATTAATCAATGAAGTAAAGATGATGGTCCTGTCATTTTTACTTCATTATTAAATGCTTGTCCGGTTTTATCAGGGATGTCGTTATTGTTTCTTTAAGAATTTGATTAACTCCTCTTTCATGGATTTGTGGTATTCAAAGGAATCGTTGAAACCCCATCCATGTCCGCCTGTGGGGTAGTTGATGAGTTTTACCGGTACTCCTGCTTGTTCCAATTGATTTTTCAGGTTGTAGCTGTTTTCAGGCGGGACAGCGGTATCGTCATCGCTGACAAATATCAAGGTAGGGGGAAATTTTTTGGTTACTTGTTTTTCTACGGAATAGTAATCGAACAGGGAGGAGTCTCCTCCTGTCAGGTTTTGTCTTGATCCTTCATGCGTCAAAGGGCCGAATGAGATTACGGGGTAGAACAGGACACAGAAATCGGGGTGTAGTTTTTGGGATGCGTGAGCAGTATATGCTGCGGCTAAATGTCCCCCTGCGGAAAATCCGGATATCCCGATTTTATTCTTTTTAATGCTCCATTCTTTGGCATGAGCCTGGATTAAAGTCATGGCTTGAGCGACATCGGAGAAAGGGACGGTGTGTACCTTGTTGGGTAACCGATATTTTAAAACGATTCCTGTAATTCCGTTTTGCGCTAAAAACTGAGCATACATGTGTCCTTCATGTTCGGAAGCAACAATGGCATATCCTCCTCCGGGACAAATCAATACGGCAATACCCGTGTTCTTTTCGGGGTTCGGATGGTAAATAGTCAGTTCCGGAACAGTGATGTTGGCCAATCTTTTCCCTCCTATATCCGTCTCGGGTTCTGTAATGCCGTTGCTGTCGGGCATTTCCGTTCCTTCCCACAGTTTTAGTGTTGTCACCGATTGAGCGGAAGAGTGTCCGAATCCGATTAATGCCAGTAAAGTTATCCATAAATTCTTTTTCATAGCGTTGTATGTGTTAGCAGATTTTTATTTAAGGTTTTGAATTGGTTGTATCTCTCGTTTGGGGTTTAACGGACTGTTTTTTCAGATAGCATCTTTTTACAGATGTTGTATCCTGTATTCTTTGGGATACAGGTTGTTGATTCTTGCTGCGATACGTTTGGCCCATCCGACAGGTGTCCCTTGAAAACAGACTAAGTTTAATCCGGGTTCGAACAGTTCCGGGGGCAGAGGTTGTTTCCTGAGAAAATTTTGGGCCTCATCCAAGGATAAATGGGCAATAGGAACGACAGTTTTTGATAAATTTGGAGATAGTGCCAGGGCATGTTCCGGTTTTAATTCTCCCCGAATCAGTTGTCCTGCTTCCGTTCCGAAGTAGATGATATTCAGATGTTTCATTAGCTGTTCCATGTCGGGTTCCCAACCTGTTCTGCATCCGACCACTTGGTTGTTATAGGCGAAAAAATCCCATTGTTCCGGCTTTTCCCACCAGATATTGATGGCATTTCGTTCTTTTTTCGGAATTGGATTCAGTAATTTTCTGCTTCCTTTTTTTGCAGCGCTTCTCTGTTCGCTGTGTTCAGAACCTTTTTTTTGTAACAAAGCCATGAACAAGCCCTCTCCCTGTATTTTGTGAGGAAAGAAGCGGAATGCGGTTCCTCCCTTTACTTCTGTTTTCGTAATTCCCCATTCTTCGGGTATCTCTGGCGATAGGACCTCGGCCCCCAAGGTCTCGGCAATCCATCGTACATTTTCTTCGTTTTCCAGCGTGTTGAAGGTACAGGTGCTGTATATAAGGAATCCTCCCGGGCGCAAGGTATCCCAGACATCAGCAAGAATGCGTTGTTGTCGTGCGGCACACAGCTCTACATGGTTAAGTGACCACTCTTCACGTGCGGAGGGCTGTTTTCGGAACATTCCTTCCCCGGAACAGGGCACATCGGCCAACATCAGATCGAAAAAGTGCGGTATCGAGGCAAATCGTGCAGGATCATTATTGGTCACGACGGTATTTCCCAATCCCCATTTTTTTGTGTTTTCAGAGAGTATGTTTGCCCGGCTTCGTATGACTTCATTGGCCACCAGCAGGGCTTCATCTCCGGCCAAAGCGGCGATATGGGTACTTTTCCCTCCGGGAGCGGCACACAAATCCAATATTTTCGGTTTTAGAGGAAGTTGTTTCTTTATATGATTGAAACACGTTTCCAGAAACATGGAAGAGGCTTCTCCGACATAATAGGAGCCGGCATGAAACAGTGGATCCAAGGTAAAAATGGGCCGTTCGGTCAAATATTGCGCATCTTTACACCAGGGGACAGGATATCCTGTTGCCGGCTGTTCCGGTGTTTTGAAGGGGTTGTACCGGATGGAAACCGGAGGATTGGTTTCTAAAGCCTTTATAAAATCGTCTGTTTCATTTTCGGGAACCATTTTCCCGACAGATTTTATAAAATCGATAGGCAGTGCGGTCATTACACTATTTTTTAAGTTGGGTTATTTTTTGCAATACCTGTTGTACGATGTTTTCAAAAATTTCTTCGTGGAGAACGAAATCGAATTGATTGACATCGATAACTAATACTTCTCCCTGGTATTCCTTTTCTACCCAGTGGTCATATAGGGTGTTGAGACGTTCCAAATATTCCGGTTGGATTCCTAATTCGAACTCTCGTCCCCGTTTTTGAATTTGACTGATAAGAGTAGGAACAGAGGCTTTCAGGTATATGAGCAAGTCGGGTTTCTGTATGATTTTGGTGAACAGTTTGAAAAATTCCATGTAGGTATCGTAATCCCGTTTAGCCATCAGTCCCATGCCCTGTAAGTTGGCAACGAATATGTAGGCTTCTTCAAAGATGGTACGATCTTGTATTACATTGTCTTTTTCTTGTATGATGTTGAGTATCTGTTCTATTTTTTTACTAAGGAACCCCATTTGCAGGTTGAATGACCATCGTTTCATATCTTGATAGAAGTCATCAAGGTATGGATTGCTGACATCTTCATAATAGGCTTTCCACCCTAATCGTTGAGCCAGCATTTCGGTCAGGGAGGTTTTCCCGCTTCCTATATTTCCAGATATGGCGATGTACATAAGTAAAGAGTAAAAGGTTTTACAAGATTTAATCGTTGTTTCTATCGATTATTTCCAATAATTGATCTGCATATTTTCTGTCGTTTGCTAATCGGGGTATTTTGTTTTGTCCGCCTAATTTTCCCCGTTCTTTCATCCATTGGTAGAAGGTACCCTGTGGAGCGGCCGTTATTTTTGCCTGTTTCAGGGAGCTTCCAGGAGCTCGTTTCGCGCGATAGTCGCTATTGATGTTCTGCAATGTTTCATCCAATACAGTGCCAAAAAGGTCCCAGTCGTTGGGTTTTTGTCCGAATTCGATAATCCATTGATGGGCACCTTGAGCCTTTTCATCCATATATATAGGGGCTACGGTAAAATCGGTTACGGAGGCTCCTGTCTTTTTGCAGGCTTCGTCTAAAGCCTGTTGCGCGTTGTCAATGATGACCTCTTCGCCGAATACGTTGATGTAATGTTTTGTTCTTCCCGTAATGATGATTTTATGAGGGTATAGAGATGTGAACCGTACCGTATCACCGATCATGTACCTCCAAAGTCCGCTGTTTGAGGAGATGATTACGGCGTAGTTCGTGTCGCACTTGACCTCTTCCAGCGGGATTGTTTTTTCCGGGTTGTTGAGATCTTTCATGTCCAAGAATTCATAGAACACCCCATAGTCGAGCATGAGCAACATGGCTTCATCGTCGGGATTGTCCTGTAAAGCGAAAAAACCTTCGGATGCGTTGTATGTTTCCATGTAGTTCATCTTTTCGGAGGGAATTAACTTTTTGTATTGTTCCCGATAGGGAGAGAATGCTACTCCTCCGTGGATGAATAGCTCCATGTTGGGCCACACTTCGCAGATATTTTGCTTCCCTGTATAATCGAGGAGAGATTTTAGCAGGACCATATTCCATGAAGGGACTCCGGCAAAAGAGGTGATATTCTTGTCTGCTGTTTCCCGGCATATTTCGGCGACTTTTTTTTCGAAGTCCGGGATAAGAGCCGTTTTTGTCTCAGGAGCTCTGTAGGCGGCAGCATAAAAAGGGGTGTTTTGTATGAGTATGGCAGACAGGTCTCCTGTTCTGATGGTTGTTCCGGATAGGGTATCTAAGGCGTGGCTTCCCCCGAGGGTTAATGTTTTTCCGGAGAATAGACGGGATTCTGGGTGATTGTTGAGGTATATTGAAATCACGTCCCGAGCTCCTTGGTAATGACATTTCCAGAGGCATTCTTTGGGTACCGGGATGTATTTACTGACGTCGGCGGTTGTTCCGGACGATTTAGCGAACCATTTTACGGGTTTGTCCCATAATATATTGGGTTCTTCTTTTCTCATCCGTTCAATATACGGTTTCAGGTTGTCGTAGGTTACTACCGGTATTTTTTTTATGAAATTTTCGTATGAATCATTGGGAAGGATGTTTCGTTCCTGTCCGTAGAGTACGTTAGCGAGGTGAGGGAGCAGAGTTTTGAGTTGTTTTTTCTGTACGTCGGCAGGTTTTTTTTTGAAATTGTCTATGGCGTTTCTTCTAACGGAAGACAGTTTGTTGAGAAGGTATGTAGAGAAAGTCATGTTTTTTTGTAAAATGTTTGTTTTTAATGTTTTATGTTCTATGTTTTTTGTTTGAGATATCGTTCGTCTTTTTGTTTTACAAGAGTAAATATAGCAAAAAGAGAGGATAGTCGATAACTCTCTTTACAAAGGTATGATTAAAATTTTATTAAAAATATTTTGTGAGGAATAAAAATAATACTATCTTTGCAACGTCAAAAACAACATCGCGGAGTGGAGCAGTGGTAGCTCGTTGGGCTCATAACCCAAAGGCCGCAGGTTCGAGTCCTGCCTCCGCTACAAA
>CASFOM010000027.1 GCA_949296295.1 uncultured Alistipes sp.
CCCTGTCGCAAAAAGAGCCTGATTTTGAAATCAAGCTGCCTGAAAACGAACCCGTTTTAACAGAGAAGGCAGAACCTTTTGAAGTTGCCGTTACGGGAAACACGGAAGTACAGACAAATAATGCTGCCGTAGAGGAACAAGTCGTCGTTACCACCAACGATACCCAAGAAATGGCCGATATCGACGACTCCGTATTCGATCCCACAAAAGAATTGTCCCGATACAAACTTCCGTCTATCGACTTATTGGAAAACCATACGACAAAAGTCACTGTAACCAAGGAAGAGTTAGTCGAAAACAAGAATAAAATCTTAGAAACGCTACATAACTTCAACATACAAATTGACAGCATAAAAGCTACGGTGGGACCTACGGTAACGCTTTATGAAATCGTACCGGCTCCCGGTGTACGCATTTCTAAAATCAAAAATTTGGAAGATGATATCGCATTGAGCCTTTCTGCTCTCGGAATCCGTATTATTGCGCCTATTCCCGGGAAAGGAACCATCGGTATAGAGGTACCCAATAAGGATAAAGAGACCGTTTCCATGTATTCAGTCATAAAGTCGGCCAAATTCCAGGAATCAAAATTTGACCTCCCCGTAGTATTGGGAAGAACCATACAAAATGAGGATTATGTAATAGATTTGGCTAAAATGCCTCATCTATTGGTCGCAGGTGCTACCGGACAAGGAAAATCGGTCGGTTTGAATGCCATCATAACTTCTCTGCTCTATAAAAAACATCCCGCAGAATTAAAATTAGTCCTTGTGGACCCCAAAAAGGTGGAATTAACCTTATACTCTCATTTGGAAAAACATTTTTTGGCCAAACTGCCGGATGAAGAAGAAGCCATCATTACAGACACACAAAAGGTTATATATACCCTCAACTCACTGTGTATTGAAATGGACAGCCGTTACGACCTGCTGAAAAAAGCCAAAGTACGAAACATCAAAGAATACAACGAGAAATTCACTTCCAGAAAGCTAAATCCTCATAAAGGGCACCGATTCCTGCCGTACATCGTCGTAATCATTGATGAGTTTGCTGACCTGATTATGACTGCCGGAAGAGAGATAGAAACCCCCATTGCCCGTATCGCTCAATTAGCCCGGGCCATTGGCATACATTTAGTCATCGCTACACAAAGACCTACCACAAATATCATTACGGGATTGATCAAAGCCAACTTCCCGGCCCGCATCGCTTTTCGCGTAATGTCCATGATTGATTCCAGAACAATTCTCGACCAACCGGGTGCCAATCAACTCATCGGACGAGGAGATATGCTGGTTTCCACAGGCAATGACATCACTCGGGTACAATGTGCTTTTATCGATACCCCGGAAGTAGAAAAAATAACAGAATTCATCGGTAATCAAACAGGATACCCTTCTGCCTATGACCTACCCGAATATACTCCTGAAACCCCTGAAAAAGAGATGGAAGTTTCTGGCAGAGATATCAGCAGCAGAGATGCTCTGTTTGAGGAAGTCGCCCGATATGTGGTAACGAATCAACAAGGCTCCGCATCAACCATACAACGAAATTTCAATATCGGGTTCAACCGCGCAGGTAGAATCATGGATCAATTGGAAAGAGCAGGGATTGTCGGAAAACAAGAAGGAAGTAAACCCAGAAAAGTACTAATCGGAGACCTTTCTTCGTTAGAATTAATATTAATCGATTTGGATCGACAATAACGGATAATTTCTGTTTATTGATGAACGGATTATCTTTGTATCTCAAACATGTAAATTTTATCTCTTTGAGGATAAAAAATCAGGATATAATACTGAAAGAGAGTAAAATATAATACTTAACACAAAGGAAAGTAAAAAAATAAAACGGATATTATACAATAATTACATGGACAGAATCGTCCATATATTAACCCTACTAATAAAATAAAAATGAACAAGTATATTTTGATAGGTGCTACACTCTTTTTTTATTTTAGTGTATTCTGCCCAACATACGCCCAAAATAATGATGTCTTAAAAGAAGCTGTACAAAAAATCAGCGATGTATTCCGACAAAGTAAAAATTACACCGTACATTTTACGGTCAGTGTGGAAAACGAATTGCCTCCTACACGCGGAACCATTACCGTAAACGATTCCAAATATGAAGTAATCATGCCGGAAAACCACATTATTTTTGACGGGAAAGATTTATATAATTACAGCAAAACGGACAAAGAAGTCATTATCGAAAAAGGACGTACCAACGGGACTCCTACCGGGGCATTGTCCGATATCTTTTCTTTGGACGTCAATGCATATACGATACAAAAAGCCGCTATCGACATAACAGGACCTACCGGAGGATATATGACAGCTATTGAACTAATCCCTTTCAACCAGGAAGAAATTTCCAAAATACATATTTTTGTACAAAAAGATAATCCTGTACCTGCTGCCATTCATGTATTTCCTAAAAGCGGAGAAAAAATAGATATCGATATCAACAAAGTACTTTTGAATCTGCAACCTGAACCGGAACGATTCATTTTTACTCCGGAAAAATTCAAAAATGCTGAAATTATCGATTTCAGATAAACGATACAATATATTACTGCAATTAATAACGAGGGTGACCCAAAAGTCAATAATGACTGAACGGGTTGCCCTTTTTCTTTGACTTTCGGTATTTCCTTAAGATATGAAAAATAACGAGGCCAATCTCTAAAATCTCTTTTTGGTCGGCCTCGTTGGCATATAAAATCAAAGCAAGAATGAGACGATAGAAATTTTATAAATAAGTCTGTTCAAATTCCAATTCCAATAATCATGCAACTGTCGGCGACGATGACACGTTCTCTTTTCTCAATTGAATCTCAACGATACTTTATTTTTCTATTTCCTCTGAAAAACAGAATTACCTTCCTATTATCATAAAGTCCCCTCCATAAAAAACACATACACATAAAAGAAACCGTAAATTTCACTTGTAAACTTTTTCTTCCGGTTCCTTATTAAAAAAAAATACCTACATATCAGCAGACACTACTAATTTTATACCTATTCATTGCGATTGACCTCACTTTCCCTTCTCCATATTTTTGCACAAAATTTAAAACGCAATGAAAAACAACACTTTTACTCATCTTATTTTAATCGCTTGTTCGGCTATATGCCTCCCTGTAAACGCTCAGAAAACAATTAGTGAAGCAGCACAGGAATCCACTAAAATTTATGCTAACGGATATCAAAAATTCAGATTCGGAGGATATGGTGAAATGGCCGCAAGTTACTTGGATTATGCCCCTAACCGATTAACCCCGTATGGCTCTGCAAAACAAAACCGGGGAACCATAGCAATTCCCCGATTCGTACTTGCCTTCGATTATAAAATAGCCCCTACCTGGATTATCGGTGCAGAAATAGAATTTGAATACGGTGGTACAGGCAGTGCCAGAGAAATCGAATGGTACACGGAAGGAGGAGAATATGAAACGGAAATAGAAAAAGGAGGGGAAGTAGCTCTCGAACAGTTCCATATTACCAAATTAATCCATAAAGCATTTAATATTCGAGCCGGACACATCATTGTTCCTGTCGGACTAACCAACGCATACCATGAACCTATCAACTTCTTTGGGGTGTACAGACCTGAAGGAGAAACAACAATACTCCCTTCCACTTGGCATGAAAACGGAATCGAATTTTTCGGACAATTCGGACGATTCGAATATCAAGCCATGATCATTGCCGGATTAGATCCCCTCGGATTCCGAAATACGGAATGGGTGGCGAGCGGGAAACAAGGTCCTTATGAAATAGATAATTTCAATAGCCCTGCCGTAGCTGCCCGAATTAATTATCATCCGGTCAGACCACTCAGAATAGG
>CASFOM010000028.1 GCA_949296295.1 uncultured Alistipes sp.
ATCCCCGGTTGAGTAGTCCGAATATTCACACGAATACCGCTCGCAGGACTGTAAAGGGTGCCTGCTTCGCTCAGTTTCCCGGAAGTCCACCCGTCTATAACCCAACAATGATCATAACCATGCCCTATACGTATCTGCTCAAAATCCGACTCAATATCCTGACCTAAACTCTTGGCTTGGGTAAAATCCATCGGAGTCCCAGATACGGATACCGGTTCGCCCAAAGGAATAGAAGTTTCATCTACCGGCAGGTAACGGGAGGCGTGCAATTGTAACTGATGATCATGAATACTGCCGCTCCCTTCTCCGTTCAAATTGAAGTATACATGATTGGTCAGATTGACTATCGTGGTAGAATCCCCTTTGGCAAAATAGGTTATCTCCAATTCATTGTCATCACTCCAGTCATAAACCACTTCTACCCACAAGGCTCCAGGGTAATTTTCTTCCCCTGATTCACTGTGGTACGCAAAAACAACCCGATCGGTTTCTACTCGTGAGGTCCATATCCGGTTTTGAAAACCTGTCGGGCCCCCATGCAAATGATTCGCCCCATTGTTTATGGCCAATTGGTACTCTTTCCCTTCCAAAGTGAAACGTCCATGAGCAATGCGGTTGGCATAACGACCTACACTCTTTCCCAGTGCCGCAGAATCCCCTATATAGGTATTATACATCTTATAACCCAAAACCACATCGCGTAACATCCCTTCCTTGTCGGGTACGGTAAGAGCAACTATTGACGCTCCTATATTGAGCAGTTTCAAGGAACACCCTTGAGCATTCGTCATCGTATATAAAATGACCGCCTGTTCATCGGGGGAAAAACCTAAAATCTCCTGTTCTATGTTCATAATATGTTAAAGGTTAGTGTGACTAATTGTGTTATTTCCATAATTTTTCAGGATAAACACCCGCTGAAATCAAGGCTTTGATTTTCCGTTCCACATCCGGACGGTCCTCCTTATAGGTTACGCCGAACCAAGCAGCCGTACTTGACAACACTTTCAATGTCACCTTGCCACTATTTATCAAATTGTTTGTAACCAAAGGAATAAAGAATTCCGCTTTTAAATTACTCTGGTTCGCATCAAGAAACTCTTTGAAATAACTTTCGGAATAAGTAAAATAATCAGGAGTAAAACCAAACATATTCATAGATACCAACGTATTCTCATCTATCGGCTGCATTTCTCCTTTTTCATCCTTAAATTCCACAACACCATTGATTCGTTCGATATGAGTACGTTCTACTATACTCTTTAAATTTCCTTCCGAATCTGCCGTACAAACACCTCGGGACACAGATCCAAATTCAGACAGGGTATTTTTCAACAAATAACCCACCATGCAATATTTGTTCTTCTCTCCTTCCAAGGTTTTCAAATAATCGCCCAATACCTGATAGGCTTCCGCACCATAAAAATCATCTGCATTAATAACGGCAAACGGAGTATCTATCGCTTTCGAGGCCATCATCAACGCATGATTCGTTCCCCAAGGCTTTTCTCTCCCTTCAGGAACCGTATATCCTGACGGAAGATAATCCAATTCCTGAAAAACATAATCTACATCTATCTTCCCGCCAAAACGCTCTTTCGAAAAAACTTCCTGAAATTCCTTCCCAAAAGAATGACGAATGACAAAAACTACTTTCCCGAAACCTGCACGGATAGCATCATAAACAGAATAATCAAGAATAGCCTCCTTATTCGGTCCAATACCATCCATCTGTTTTAAGGATCCATAACGAGAGCCCATACCGGCTGCCAAAATCAACAACGTTGGTTTCATAATAATTTTATCTTTTTTAAGTTTTTAAATTGTTTACCTTTGTTGTGCAAGAACCTCGATTATCTACGGTATCATTTTGTTTTACACCAATATACACCGTAAAATCCTTTCTTCTTGCTAAAATTAACAATAAGGCAAATATACAAATTTACCATGTAAAATTACTACATTTGTAAAATATTTATAAAAAACATAAAGCAAAGCTCTGAATGAAGTTACTTAATATAATAAAAATTCTACTGCAGAATTTCCGAAAAAAAATGCGTATCACTATCCGGAATCCTCATACCGGAGAGGAATTATGGTATATTTTTATTTCTCCGCTGAACGTTTGTATTGCTTTCCTGACTTTGATACTCATTACATTTATTGCCGTTATCTTAACCATTATATATACTCCTATACTGGATATGATTCCGGGATACCCCGGGAACAAATCTCGTGAATTGTTAATCAAAAATCTAATCCGATTAGACTCCATTGAACAACAAATACAAACGTGGGATATATACAGAAACAACATTGCTTTAATCATGGAAGGGAAAACGCCCATGTCCATCAGCGCTTCAAAAAACATCGACAGCATAGGAACCGGACAGAAAGAAAATATACCCACCTCTGCTGAAGATTCCATTTTCAGACAACAAATGCAAAATGATCTGGCTACAGCTGCTGCCAATCAACGAAATAATGTACGGTCTTTCGAATTATATTCTCCGGTGACCGGTGTGGTCGCCAGACGATTTAACCTTCAGGAAAATTTCCGAGGGATTGAAGTTTCTGTGGCAGGGAAGGAACCTGTTGTGGCTGTTACGGATGGGGCCGTATTATTGAATATTTGGACTCCAGAAGAAGGATATGTCTTGCAAATACAGCATGGAGGGAATATGATTTCTACCTACAAACATTTGTCCGGAACCATTAGAAACACCGGAGATCGTGTGAAAGCCGGCGAAATTATTGGATATGTAGGAAGTGATGATAACGACGGCTCCAACTTCGTATCTCTATATTTTGAGTTATGGAATAACGGGACAGCCGTAGATCCTGAAGAATTTATCCTATTCTAACTTGATACGATACTACTAATAATTTTCAACGCAAATTCCTATATGCAACGTTTAGCCATATTAGGTTCCACCGGTTCTATTGGAAGGCAAACACTTGAGGTAGTGGAACAATTCCCTGATCTGTTTGATGTTTATTCTTTAACCGCCAACAACAATTGGGAACTATTAATTGAACAGGCACTGAAATTCAGGCCAGACAGTGTGGTCATTGCAAATACAGAGCATTATCAATCGGTAAAACATGCATTAGAAAAAGAATACATCAAAGTATATGCGGGAACTGACGCCGTCTCTCAAGTCGTAGAGAACAGCCAAATAGACACAGTAGTGGCTGCACTGGTCGGGTATGCGGGATTAGAACCCACCATAAATGCCATAAGAAACAAGAAAAAAATAGCCTTAGCCAATAAGGAAACTTTGGTGGTAGCGGGAGAAATGGTGATGCAATTAGCTGCGGAAAACCAAGTACCCATACTGCCTGTCGATTCAGAACATTCCGCGATATTCCAATCTTTAGCTGGAGAAACAGGTGGAGTGGAAAAAGTAATTTTAACCGCATCCGGAGGACCTTTCCTTCATGCTTCAAAAGAAGAATTAAAACACGTAACCCCAACACAAGCACTGAATCATCCAAACTGGGTGATGGGAAAAAAAATAACCATTGACTCGGCGACACTGATGAACAAAGGATTCGAAGTGATTGAAGCCAAATGGCTATTTGGATTAAAACCCGATCAAATAGATGTACTCATTCACCCTTCTTCGATTATTCACTCCATGGTACAGTTTCAAGACGGGGCGATAAAAGCCCAGTTAGGGACACCGGACATGAAACTTCCCATACAATATGCACTCTCATTTCCTCAACGATGGCCTTTAGCTCCCAGACTAAACCTAATTGGGAAACAACTGGAATTCTTTGAACCCGATACAGACCGATTCCCCTGTCTCAACATCGCTTATGAGGCCATGAAAAAAGGAGGAAACACCTCCTGCATCATGAATGCCGCCAACGAAGTGGCCGTTGAAGCCTTTTTAAACGAAAAAATTAAATTTATTGCAATTCCAAAAACCATTGAATATTGCATAAACAAGATGAATTTTATACCTTCGCCCTCTTTAGAAGAATATCGGCTTTCTGACAAAGAAACCCGAGAATATGCCAAACAATATATAAAACAAACCAAATAATAGAATCAACAGGATTAAATTGGCATTATTAATGCCTTGAACAAGAATGATATGGATATAGTCGTAAAAGTAGTACAATTAATACTCTGTCTGTCCCTTTTAGTCTTTGTTCATGAATTGGGACACTTCATGTTTGCAAAACTATTTAAAACGAAAGTAGAAAAATTCTACCTCTTTTTCGATCCCTGGTTTTCCTTAATCAAATTTAAAATCGGAGAAACAGAATATGGTATAGGGTGGATTCCATTCGGTGGGTATGTGAAAATTGCCGGGATGATTGATGAATCCATGGATACGGAACAAATGAAACAACCGCCTAAACCCTATGAATTCAGAAGCAAACCCGCCTGGCAGCGACTACTCATCATGGTTGGGGGAGTCATTATGAACATACTCACTGCTTTCATCATTTATGTCTGCATGAGTTGGCATTATGGTGACAGTTACATTGCAGACAAAGATGTCCCCGACGGATATACTTATGGAGAATTGGCCCAGGAAATCGGATTCCGGGATGGTGATCGTATCATTTCTGTTCGAGGAAAGACATACGACAACTTTATGGATATGCAACGGGATATCATCATCGGAGGAGAAGGAACTGTGGTCGTAGAACAGAATGGTGAACAACGGGAAATTCATATTACGGAAAAACATATCCCTCGGTTATTAAACAACGACAGTTGGTTCATGATGTTGAGAATGCCTTTTGTCATAGACTCCATTGTTCCGGGACAAGCTGCCGATTTGGCCGGATTACAACCGGGGGACTCCCTGATTGCTTTGAATAACAACGAAATGCGTTATCGTGACCAATACATACAAGCATTTAAAACATATGCCGGAGATTCCGTAAAACTGACTCTTTCCAGAAAAGGAAAAACGGAAACAATCGATATAAGCATTCCTGATTCCTGTAAAATAGGTGTTTACAACAAAATAAATTTTCCGGCGCTCTACCCCATAAGTAAAAAACAATATACATTATGGGAAGCAATCCCTCAAGGATTCCATCGGGCTGGAGAACAGTTGAGCAGCTATTTGCAGCAGCTGAAACTGATTGTCAATCCTCAAACAGAAGCATATAAACAGGTCGGTAGCGTAGTAGCCATGGGAAATTTTTTCCCCGCCTCTTTCGATGCTTATGTATTCTGGAACATTACAGCCCTTTTCTCCATCATGTTAGCGGTAATGAATATATTGCCCATCCCCGCTTTAGACGGAGGACACGTCATGTTCTTATTATATGAAGTCATTACCCGGAGGAAACCCAGCGATAAATTCATGGAATATGCACAAACGGTCGGAATGTTCCTTTTGTTGGGACTGATGTTACTGGCTTTCGGTAATGATATATTTCGACTATTCCGATAAGTATGATTGCTTTTCATAACAAGGGCTGCATCAAAACGAAAATTGATGCAGCCCTTTCACTTTAAAGTATGTTGAAATTGGAGAAAGGCAAGGTATTGAGAAGGATAACGACAGACATTTGCTTACATAACTTAATTGGATTCCGATAATAATGCAACTATTGGCAATGTCTTTTCCTGATACCAGGACAATAATAAAAAGGTTCAGAAGATAGAAACAGCAGGCATTACTCCCTAAAGAAACCTAAACAAGAGGGTGACCCAAAAGTCAAAGACAGACTTAAGGGTTACCTTTCTTTTTTTATAATGCCAGGAAAGTCCCGGCGAGTCCGGGTAAT
>CASFOM010000029.1 GCA_949296295.1 uncultured Alistipes sp.
AACTGTATGAAACAACATGGGAAAAAAGAAATCAAACAAATGGTTCAAAATATCGACTATGCACCAACTTTTCTTGAGTTAGCAGGAGTAGCCATACCGGAAGATATGCAGGGAGTATCGATGGTCCCCTTGCTCAAAGGAGAAAAACCTAAGGAATGGCGTAAAAGTATCTATTATCATTATTACGAATTTCCTGATGAACACAATGTTCATCGGCATTATGGCGTTCGTACTGATAGATACAAATTAATCCATTTTTATCGTGACGGGATTGATTCCTGGGAACTTTTTGATTTAAAACAGGATCCGGGAGAAATGAATAACTTGTATGGAAATCCCAAATATATCACCATACAAGAAAACCTGCACGAAGAATTGGTCCGGTTACAAAAACAATACGACGACCCTGTTAAATTATGATGAAAAAACATTGTGTCCTATCTCTTTTGTCTGTTCTGCTCTGGATATCCCCAGCAGTATCACAGCAAGACAATGCTTTACCCGAATGGCAACATCAATATATTGACAATACAGGACAAATTCCTGCTCATGCTTCGGTTATTCCTCACGAAACAAAAGAAACGGCATTGAAAGGAAATGATCCTCTCTCGATATCCTTAAACGGGAAATGGAAATTCAGTTGGACAAAAAATACAAATTATCGTCCTAAAGAGTTTTATTATACAGATGTAGATTTATCAGGGTGGGATGATATTACAGTTCCCGGCAATTGGGAAAGACAGGGATACGGTATCCAGACATACCTAAAAAAGGGACCGGATTTTACCCCTTACACCCCTCCAACAGTTCCTGAGAAAACCAATGAAGTAGGTTCTTATCGCCGTTCTTTCTACATTCCCGAAGCATGGGAAGGTCGAAGAGTGGTATTATCCATGGAAGGAGTATCCTCCTTCTTTTATGTCTGGCTCAATGGAGAATTATTAGGATGCAGTCAAAATGGGAAAACAGAGAGCGAATGGGACATAACTGACAAGATATTTTTTAAAGAACAAAATATCCTGGCTGTTGAAGTGTACAAATGGAACAGCGGTTCCTATTTAGATTGTGGGGATTCATGGAGATTGAGTGGAATAGACCGAAATGTCAAGCTCTATTCTACCCCATTGCAATATATTACGGACTATGAAACAACAAGCACCTTAGAAGAGGGGAACTACTCCACCGGAGAGTTCTCTTTAACAGTTCATACAGCTAACTGCCATAATCTGTCTCTACGCTATTCTCTTTATGACAAAAATGGGGAAATGGTCATAACGGATAAAGCAGCGATACAAAACAATACAGTTTCTTTCGCTCCCGTTCAAATCAAACAAGTAAAACCTTGGAGCGCAGAAAAACCAAATCTATACCGATTACTACTTGAACTGATTGACTCTGACGGAACAACCTTAGAATATACAGCCTCTTATGTAGGCTTCCGAAAAATCGCCATAAAAGAAGGAGAATTATTGATTAATGGCCGTCCTGTTAAAATCAAAGGGGTAATCAGACATGAACATTCACAAGAGGGAAAGAATGTAACAAAACAGCAAATGATTTCCGAAATACAACTGATGAAACAAAACAACATCAATGCAGTCAGATGTTCCGGACCATGTAACGAACAATGGTATGAATTATGTGACAGGTTGGGAATCTATGTCTTTGATGCAAGTGGAATCGAATCTTATAAAGGGAATCATAAAAATACCCCTGTTCAGGATACATCATGGGGGAATCTATATATCGACAAAGTACAGCGTATGTTCCACCGAACCAAAAATAATCCTTCTGTTATTGCATGGTTTTTAGGGAACGGCACGGATAATGATTTAAATTTACCCCTCTGTTACCAGTGGTTAAAGAATAAAGATAAAAACAGATTGGTATTATCGGAACAAACTGCTTCCGATACCTCTTCCGATATCTATACGTTGGAATTTCCTTCTCCCAAAGAAATAGAAAATTATTTGGATAATCATCCCACTCAACCATTAATACTTTCTCGATATGCTTATGCATTAGGGAACAGCTTAGGAGGATTGCAAGATTATTGGACGATTATAAACAGTTATTCCCAAGCTCAGGGAGGTTTTATTGATAGTTGGATGGAACGAACATTTTTAGAACATGATAGTCAACAACTTCCTTATTGGGCATACGGAGGAGACTATGGTTCCAGAAGGACACCTAATTCAAAAAATCTTTGTGCCAATGGATTAATTAACTCCAGTTTTTCCATTCATCCCCTATTAAATGAAGTAAAAGCCATATATAAAAACATAGAAACCCAACGTATAACTTCTTTCTCCTTAGAAAAGCCTGAATTTGAAACAACCAACCATTTCTGTTTCTCTAATTTGGAAGAATACAGGCTACATTGGAGCTATACCAATCAATTGGGGCAAATACTCATACAAGGAGATACAATCATCTCTGGAGAACCAGGAGAAACAACCCGTTTTACCCTCCCTGCCATCAAAGGAGGATATAAAAGTAAAGAAGTTTTTATTAATCTTAGTTGGAGACAAGTCGATGCAAGTATGACAATTCCTGTCGGATACGAAATAGCTTTCGATCAATTTGTAGAACAGCTACCATTCCTCAATGAACCAGAAGCATTGGAAGAAATAGAAAAGGAAAAAGAAGAAGGGTCCTCTTTCCGAAAAGGGAAAAAATCGCCTTATACATACTACAATAAGCGGACTTCATTCCGATTTGACCCGCAAACAGGTGCTTTAACATCCATGCGTTATGACAACAATGAATTTTTGAAAAAACCATTATTATTCGGATTTTACAGACCGGCCACCGACAATGATGAGTATGATTCCAATGGAGCAAACCTATGGAGAAGTTACGGATTGGATTCCACTTATCAAAGAGCCAAAAGTATAGCTTCTACATCCGATAAAGGGAAAATTATTGTTACATCCCAAATAGATATTTTCAGTAAGCAAGGGAATCCCTTATTTGAAGGAAAAACTATTTACACATTATACAAATCAGGACAATGGGAGCTTATTTGTCAACTCATTCCTGTCGATAAAACAATCCAATCTTTAGCCAGAATTGGATTAACAATAGAAACGGGGGATGCTTACAACACAGTAGAATTCTTGGGAAGAGATACAGAATCTTATATTGACCGCGACAATGGAGGTAAAATCACTCGTGTTTCCAACAACATAGAACACTTGTTTCACTCTTATTACAAACCTCAGGCAACCGGTAATCATACAGATATCCGATGGATGACGGTCTCAGACGAACAACAGCGAGGAGGTATTTATATCAAATCCGATCAACCTTTTCAATTTTCCTTTCTGCCTTATACGGACTATGTTATTGAAAAAGCCCGGCATATCAACGAACTGACAGACAACGGAACCAATATGTTACATTTAGATATAGCACAGGCCGGAATAGGCAACGGAATCTATGGACCTGGAATTCAAGAGGAATATTTAGTAAAACCAGATTCTTTACAATTCCAATTTACTTTTATTCCTTTTGACGGATTAAGCCGAAACCAAATTATTGAAAAAAATTAAAGAACCGTCTTTAAGAGGTTCTTTTATATTTACTCTGACTTGTACATCACGTAAATTATTGAGCTATTCTCAAAATTCAGACTTAACTACTTCTGTTATCTTTAACACCTGGCACATTTTAAAAGGGCTGTGCCAATTTTTGATTTGTCCCCCAAAGTTTTATGTCTGATTTTGGGGGACAGATTATTTTCTTATTAACACAGCCCTTTAATAATGCCAAATCTATTTTTCACCTAAATTTTCATAGGTTTTTTCCTTCTTTATTTCATCTGCCTTGATATCCTCTGCATAATATTCTTCTGCCAATTGACTGTACTTGGCAAATAACTCACGAACTATTTTCAACTCATCCCCTTCCGTAACAGGTGTCCGAGCCTTGTTCGGACGATTCACAAAAGATAACTCCCAATCCGCTAATTGAGTATAAAACTCATTGGCCCGAAACGCCTCTCTGCCATATACCTGAGGAAGACCATCTTCATTATATTCCGTTCCCTGGTCAAGATGTTGTTGTAACATGGCATAAAACTTTTGCCAACGAGGTAAATAATACCCTGAAATCAAGCCAGACCATTCCCGCCATGAATAATCAAAAATAACAGGATCTCCATCAGCACCCCAAATAGTCACTAATGCTGTTGCATCCTTCTCCAACAAATTCTTTTCTTCCTCCGTTTGTCCCCAGCTTCTGGCATCCGTTAACCACTTGTCAAAATTAAATTCTTCCCTTGTACGCAACAACCTGTCTGCATCAGACAACATTTCCAAAAAACGCCCAGAATGAAGCGTAAAGGCTTCTCTATCTCGGTTCAAAAATGCCTCTGCGGCACACTTATGAATAGATTGCCCCAAATTAGACATCAATTGACGCTGTACATCTACAATATCAAAACGATATGGTTTGGAAGACGAAAGAATATCAGCATCTTTCAACAACAAATTCTGCGCTTTCAAAAGAAGTAATGGAGAATAAGGTATTCCTAAACCCGCATTAGGACCGGACTTTTTGACATTCACTGCCGGACGTGCAGCAATGATGGAACTGCGTTCCGTTCCATTAGTACCGGGACGATATGGGCCTTCCAGTAACAACATCCAAGCCTGTTGAGCTGATTGTGATTCCGCTCCATAACGCCGAGTAGCATAGGACTTAAGCCAAGACTCAATATCCACAGGTCCATCATAATTAGGCATCTCAAAAGCCAAATCATAATAAACCGGATTCTGAACAATGGATTCCATAAACAATCCTGACCCACATACATTGGGAGAATTTTCCTTCGCTTTTACATACTGATTCGAAGCTACCAAACGCAAATCTCCATGAAGATTGATTCGCCCCCCAAAATTATGTAAATTACCCTCTACCAAAGGGTATCCCCAACAAGCATTTTTCTGAGAACCTCGACTGCCATTCAAATCAAGAATAATCAATCGATCCTTCGGAACCATCTTAACAATATCTTCGCGTAAGCTCCAGCCTTGCATCGCCCATACTGCCGTAGAATCAAAATCAACAAACAACTGATGAATAGATTTACCTACCGCATTAAGATACTCTGGAGTATTAATAGGAGGAGCACTCTCATGAAATGGATCCGCTGCATATACGCCATGTGCTCCGAACAACTTTTTCTCCTCTTCCAAAAATGCCCGTCCAAAAGCTTGAAACAACGAATCTGTTGGATCTAATTGTGCTGCTCCCTTAAAACCACACCACGACCCCTGTAAATTGATTTTTGCATCAGGAAACTTATCCTTCATCTCCCGAGGAACATATCCTGAGAAGCCTTGCTGAATCGGTTGCATCCCCAATTCAAGTTGACGTTCCATAATTTGTTTGCCCAAAACAATATGACTATCTATCCACGACTTGGGCAGGGGACCTCCATAACTCTGAATATTTTGCATCCATTGCCAAGCAGAATGAGCCGGACCGGTTAAAAAAGTCCGAGCCTCTTCATCGGAAAAACCAAACCGCAACAACGTATTATACCAAACAGCATCAAGACCAATCGTAGATAACGGCATATTGATCGAATTCATTGCCATATAGTCAATCTCTCGCTGCCAACGATCCCAATCCCACCACGGAGCTGTATAGCTTACCGTACAATAATTCATATATACACGATATTTCCCCTGAATAATACGACGTTCTTTTTGAGGCAATGGCAACCGTTCCGGTAATTTCAACTGATCGCCAAACCAAGAAACATGCGCATTACACGTATATTTCAAATACCAATTAAATGCCGTCGCTAAAGCAACCGGAGTATTCCCTCGTAAAATCACTTTACGACCATCATTGTCAATCTCATAAACATCCTGACCTTGATCGGAGTCTATCATTTCCAACTTAAACTGTTCGCCATATCCCGGAGTCACCCGCTCAATTAAATCATAAACAGCCCTGATCCGAGCATCTCGACAACCGGAAACAACCCCCAACATCCCGGCTAACAAAATCCCAAAAACAAGTTTTTTCATTATATTTATATATTTTTTAAAAATAACAATTATCAATAATCCCTTCTTTTTTGGGTAGTATCTTTTTAATTATATCGATTTCATAGTTATAATTTTCCCTAACTAAAACAAAATACAATTAATAATTGTACAAAGAAACACATTTTATTTTTCAGAAAAAAATTTGCACATTAAAAATTTAATCCATAACATTGCATTCGTGAATCGACAGGAAACATATCTTACGGCCCATATTTACGGCACTGTAACCGCCTCTTATACAACAGGCGGGATTTCCTGTACCATTACTACATCTATTATTTCCACTACGGGCCTCATTACAGGCACACGTACAAACACAACATCCACGATTATTACCCCGTGTAGGGGTTGATGTTTTTCTGGAGACGTTACGCACGTCTCAATTTTTCCGAAATAATTTTACTGTTTTAGAAATTGAGAACTCATCAAAACAAGAAGAGTTCTTCCTAACATCTTTAATAATCATGAAAAAAATAAGTGTTTTTGCTCCGGCAACCGTAGCCAATATGGGATGTGGATTTGATACTATGGGATTCGCTTTTGAAGGAGCAGGAGATAAAATATCCATGCGTTTTATTGAAAAGAACGAAATCAGATATGTCAACAATAGTGGAATAACTATTCCCTTAAATCCGGAAGAAAATTTAATGACCCCTGCCCTTCATGCCATTATGGATGCAACAGGAGGACGACGAGGGGTAGAAATTATCCAGGAACAAAAAATTATTCCAGGGAGCGGAATAGGCTCAAGCGCTGCCGCTGCTGCTTCCGCTGTATATGCATACAACCTATTGGCTGAATGTGGATACTCTGCTGAAGAATTGATTGATTTTGCCCTGTATGGAGAAATGATGGCCAGTGGAGCTCGACATGCCGATAATGTTGCTCCTGCATTATTAGGTGGTGTAGTCCTTATTCGGGAACATACCCCTTTGGATGTCTTTTCCATTAAACCGCCAGAACATCTCTATTGTGCCATTGTTCATCCTCATATCGAAGTAAAAACAAAAGACAGCCGAGCAGTATTACCTCAAAACCTGTCTCTTAAAACAGCCATACGACAATGGGCCAATGTAGGAGCTTTGGTAGCTGCATTACTCTCTGCTGATTATCCCTTAATTGGGCGCGCATTAAAAGATGGAGTAGCAGAACCCAACCGAAAACAATTTATCCCCGGATATGACGAACTAAAAGCAGCAATTGCTGAAACAGGAGCTCTGGGTAGTAATATTTCCGGGTCCGGTCCTTCCGTATTCGCCCTTTGCGACAGTCGGGAAAAAGCAGACGCTGTAAAAGCAATTATGGGAAACCACTTCAAGAAACTTAATATCTCATGTAATACATACAGTTCTCCCGTCTCCATGCAAGGATGTAGAGCTATATAAAATTATGTACAATTACTCACCTTTTTACAAAATAAATTGATTTATGAAATATTATAGTACCAGAACCCCTCGTCAATTATTCGACCTACATACTGCCGCAAAACAAGGATTAGCTCCCGATGGAGGTTTATTCATGCCCGAACATCTGCCTCAGGTTGATATGAAAACCATCTGTGAATTATCCGAACTATCTTTTGCTGACACTGCTGCTTATTTGGCTAACTTGTTCTTTGAAGAAGAGCTGTCCTCTGAAATATTAAATAATATTTGTCATGATGCTTATAATTTCGAAGTCCCATTACACCGTTTCAACGAACAAATGGCTACTTTGGAACTGTTTCATGGACCGACATTGGCTTTCAAAGATTTCGGGGCTCGCTTCATGGCCCGTATGTTTCAACATCTCTTCCCGGATAAAAAAATCGTAGTACTTACCGCTACTTCCGGAGATACAGGAAGTGCTGTAGCTGCAGGATTCTACGGTATTGACAACATCAATGTCTGTATCCTGTATCCTAAAAAACGAGTCAGCGATTTTCAGGAACGACAAATGACCACACTGGGAGGAAATATTAACGCTGTATGTGTCGATGGTAGCTTTGACGATTGCCAAGCCTTGGTAAAAGAGATATTCAATGACCATGATTTCAGCGAAAAATATAATGTTACCTCTGCCAATTCCATCAGTTTACTCCGCTGGATTCCCCAGTCTTTTTACTATTTCTACGGATATGCTCAATGGAAAAAACTATTCGGAGAAAATATGCCTGTCATTGCCGTCCCCAGTGGAAATTTTGGAAACATTACCGCTGGAATCATGGCTTATAAGATGGGAATGCCGGTAAAAAAATTCATCGCTTGTACCAATGCAAATGATATTATTCCCAGATATCTGGAATCAGGAATGTTTATTCCCCGTGAATCAATCGCCACCCTATCCAACGCTATGGATGTAGGGAATCCAAGTAACTACGAACGTTTACGAGACTTGTTTAATCACAGTATCGATCATATGCGTACAATGATAAAAGGGTTCAGATACAGCGATACCCAAACCCAAAATACAATCCAGGAAGTATATGAAAAATACGACTATATTATTGATCCCCATAGTGCTATCGGATATGCTGCCTTACAAGAAGCCAAGGAAGGAGCAGGGTTCTTCCTGTCTACTGCCCACTATTCAAAATTTGAACAAGTAGTAGAACCATTGTTAAACATTAAAGTAAAATATCCGGATACGGTACAACACTATTTTAAACGGAAGAAAAATTATCATTCCGCAACAAACAACGCCAACCAGATACGCGAGATCATTTCCGGTTTTTAGTTCCGGAAGTGATTATGTATCTTTGTCATAACGAATGTACCGAAATTCTCAAAATTGAAAATTCCGGACAAAACAAAACTTAAGATGGCAAAGATCAGATTGACTAAGGAATTCAGCTTTGAAATGGCTCATGCATTAGAAGGGTATGACGGAGCCTGTCGCCACATTCACGGACACTCTTACCGCCTGTTCGTAACAGTCGTCGGAATACCAAACAATGATATTTCCAATCCCAAATACGGAATGGTTATTGATTTCGGAGACCTGAAAAAAATCGTAAATCGATTGGTAATAGAACGGTATGATCACGCATTGGTATTGCAGAAAACAGAAAACAAAGCCTCTTTATTAAAAGAGCTCCAAAACACTTTTAATAAAGTTGTCCTCACCGATTACCAGCCAACTTGTGAAAATATGATCGCCCGTTTCGCTGAAGAAATTGCCCGGGAACTGCCTCAACAAGTGAAATTACATCATATTAAACTGCACGAAACAGCAACTTCTTTTGCCGAATGGTACGCTGAAGATAATCAATAAAAATAATACCGATGAAAAAGCTATATCTAATAGATGCTTATGCTTTGATATACAAATTCTATTACGCTTTTAAAAACAACCCTATGCGTAATGAAAAAGGCATGAACACTTCTGCTATTTTCGGTTTTGTTCGATTTGTAAACGATTTAATCGAAAAGCAAAACCCTGATTATTTAGGGGTAGCTTTCGATCCCCCTGGCGGAACATTTCGAAATGAATTGTTCCCTGCATACAAAGCTAATAGAGAAAGTACTCCGGAAGATATTATTACAGCTACTCCATATATCAAGAAATATCTGGAAGCTATGCGTATTCCCATATTGGAAGTTCCCGGATACGAAGCCGATGATGTCATTGGAACCCTATCCGTTCTGGCTGGATCTAACGGTTTTGAGGTTTATATGGTGACCCCTGACAAAGATTACGGACAACTGATTCAGGAGGGGGTATATATGTATAAACCAGGGAAAAAAGGAGGTGAGGTTGATATCATCGGGAAATCTCGATTAAAGGAAATATACGGTTTGGATAATCCAAAACATATTATCGATATGTTAGCTCTATGGGGAGATGCTTCAGATAATGTTCCAGGGGTACCCGGTATCGGAGAAAAAAGCGCTGTAAAACTGATTAATGAATTAGGAACCGTAGAGGAAATCTTATCCAGGACAGATCAATTGAAAGGAAAACAAAAAGAGAACATCCTCAACAACCAGGAACAACTGCTGTTGGCAAAAAAATTGGTCACCATAGATACTCATGTCCCTATTTCATTCGAACCCAACAAATTACAACTTGAAAAACCGGATGAGACAGCCATACAGAATCTATATAGGGAATTGGGGTTCAACTCTTTATTAAAAGAGCGGAAAAATATTGTAATTCAAACAAATCAACCTTCACCCCATACTCCTTCTTTATTCGACTTCGAAGAAGATACCACTCCTTCTGACATTCAACAAACAGCTGACCCCATATCTTATAATGGAGAACTTTCCCTATTCGATACCATAGATGAACCCCTCCTAAACAATATCAACAATACTCCTCATCAATATACCATCCTCAAAAATCAAAAAGAGATTCAGAAATTAGCAGATGAACTAACATCCTGTCATGAATTTTGTTTTGATACGGAAACTACATCTTTAAATCCTATTTCTGGAGCATTGGTAGGAATCTCTATCTCCATCAAAAAACATACGGCATGGTATATCCCTCTAAATCCAAACGATAAGGATAAAAGCAAAGAAATATTGGAACCCTTAGTCCCGATTTTTGCAAATCCCGAAATCGCAAAAATCGGACAAAATATCAAGTTTGATATCCGAATGCTTTCTCAATATGGTATTGAAGTCAATGGGAAGTTGTTTGACACCATGATCATACATTATCTGTTAAACAGCGATGAACGTCATGGAATGGATTACCTTTCTGAAAAGTATTTAAATTACACGCCGATACCCATAGAAGCCCTTATAGGGAAAGGAGCCGGACAAAAAAACATGGCTGATATCAACCCCGAATCCGTAGCAGAATATGCCGGAGAGGATGCAGATGTCACGTTTCAATTAAAACACATACTATATAAACTGTTACAGGAAGCCGAACTGTGTGAACTCTACCATACGGTAGAAGAGCCTTTGATAAAAGTGTTGGCTGATATGGAAAATACCGGAGTAACGTTGGATACAAAAGAGTTGAAGATTTATGAAAAAGAATTAAATGGTGAACTGGAAAAATTGAGTGGACAAATCAGAGAATGGGCAGGAACAGAGTCACTAAATATCAACTCGAGTAAACAAATCGGAGAAATTCTATTTGAAAAATTAAAAATAGAATCAAAACCCAAGCGGACCAAAACCAAACAATACCGGACAGATGAAGAGTATTTAATCTCTCTGAAAGACAAACATCCAATCATCAATCTAATTTTAGAATACCGAGGGATAAAAAAACTTCTGTCTACTTATGTGGAAGCTCTGCCTGCTCTAATAGATCCTCATACAGGCCGAATACATACCACTTACAACCAATGCGTTGCCTCAACAGGACGATTGAGTTCTTCCAATCCAAACCTGCAAAATATTCCTATTCGGGATGAACGGGGAAAACATATTCGGGCTGCTTTCGTTGCCTCTGACGATAACCATTTATTATTGTCTGCTGATTACAGCCAAATAGAATTACGCCTGATAGCTCATTTAAGCGGTGATCCAGCATTGATAGAAGCATTTATCCATGGTGAGGACATCCATACTGCAACAGCAGCAAAAATCTTTAAAAAAGCACTCCATGAGGTAACCTCGGAAGAACGCAGAGCGGCCAAAACAGCAAATTTTGGTATCATATATGGAATTTCAGCATTCGGTCTGGCTGGACGATTAGACATATCAAGATCTGAGGCCCGTTCTTTAATTGACGGATATTTTGATTCTTATCCGCAAGTCAAGGAATATATGGAACAAATCATTACTTCTGCCCGAGAAAAAGGGTATGTAGAAACCATATTGCACCGAAGGAAAAGACTACCGGATATTCACTCATCCAATCAAACAGTCCGCAGTTATGCTGAACGAAATGCCATCAACGCACCCATACAAGGTTCTGCTGCAGATTTAATAAAAATAGCAATGAGCCAAGTTTTTAATAAATTAAAAAATACGGGATGTAAAGCAAAGATGATCTTGCAGGTACATGATGAATTAGTAATAGAACTCCCTAAAGAAGAATTGGAAAAAGTAAAACGGTTAGTTATCGAAACAATGGAGAATGTTATTCCTTTAAAAGTTCCTTTAACAGCAGAATGTGGTTATGGAAAAAATTGGTTAGAGGCTCATTAATGCCATTTCTAAAAATTCTGACTGTTTTTAACAATTTCCATATATCATTTGTTCTTGTTACTACGTTATATAAAAAAAATGACTATATTGGCATAGTCTTAGTGTTTGATAAGTAATGCAATACATAGTCTTAGCTTAAACTCTCGGAAAGGATACTGTCATGAAAAAAGTGTTTTATATAGTTACAAGCGGAATAATTTGGCTGACAACAGCTTGTACATCAACGGCCTATTTCCGTACCTCTTCAGGATATACGGACGACCTTTATGAAAGTCCCAGAGAAATAGTGGTATCTACTGATTTACCTGCTACTGCCCAAGTAGAAGCTTCTCGCCCTGCTCCCTCGATAGCCTCTTCTCAACCCATAGCACAAAACCAAGTTGAGGAAATCGATATGAGCCAATACTATCCGGGAATGTTCGAAGAAGCATTGACAGGAACTATTGCTCAGCAACCCGAAACAAAATCTGTAACCAATATTACAGAGAAAGATTCTACAACCAATAATATCATCATTAATATCAACTATGAAGATCCATGGGCTGCATGGGATAATTTCTATTACCGTCCTTCCTGGTACTTCAGCAGATGGGGATGGGGTATTTCATGGGGACCTTCCTGGAGCTGGAACTACAACCCATGGTGGGGAGCATGGTATGATCCCTGGTATGACCCTTGGTATCATTGGTACGATCCTTGGTATCGTCCATGGTATGGATATAATGCATGGTATGATCCCTGGTATCATCCTTGGCATGGCCCCTGGCAAGGTCATTATTGGCATCCTCACTACGAGTCCGGATATAGAAACCGCATTGCTTACACAGGAAACAGAAGACCGGGGAATGTGATGATTGGTGGCAGACCCGTTTCTTCTCAATCCCGACCGAACAGTTATGAATCATCCCTTACCAGACGTCCTGGAAATACAATTACCAGTAGTTCCAGAACAAATATAAGCAGTTCAAGACCTACGCAAAGTCAAATCAATTCGTCTCGAGTAACTACTCGTAGATCTTCTGGAACACGCACAGAAAGCAATAGTTCCAATATATCAAGACGTCCAAGCAGTAGCAGTTCTTCATCCAATTCATGGTTTAACAACAGTTCCTCATCAAGGCCCAGTTACAGTAATCCAACTCCAATAAGGACACCATCCAGTAGCTTTAGCCGAGGAAGCAGTACCGGAATAAGCCGAGGAAGCGGAATGAGCTCAGGAAGTGGAGGAGGCGTACGACGCCGATAGTTATGACGTCTCAATAAAAAGACTTTTTAAACGATATAGTCATGAAAAAATTTTTCATCATACTGGTACTGATGCTATTCTTGGGGAAAATCACTGTCACTCAGGCTCAGTCGGTACAAGAAATTTTCCAATTATCTGAAACAAATTACGGATATTCAACTGCAAGAAGTTCCGCAATGGGGGGGGCTTTTGTTTCGTTGGGTGCAGATCCAGCTTCCATAAATATTAATCCTGCGGGCTTGGGGATGTATCGTTCTTCAGAAGTGTCTTTTTCTCCTGCATTGAAAATTGCGACTATGTCTACCAAAGCGGTTACTCCTTTTTCTTCAACTTTATCCGACAGGAAAAACAGAGTATCAGGAATTCCTAATAATGCCGCTTTTATTTATAATATCATCAATGGAGACAGAAAAGGGATTATCAGTGGACTAACCATCGGACTCAGTTATAATCAGGCCGCAAATGAAACTTATAAAATGATTAGTCATGCTCCTGCAGCCAATAACTCCATTGCAGACTATTTCGCAGCACAATTATACAACGTCAATCCTGAGAATATCACATCTTCCAATAGCGATCCTTATTCCCCTTATCAAAATTATTCTGTCAGTCAATGGGGAGGAATATTAGCCTATAATACAGGATTAATATTTCCTGATCAAAATGAATTTGGCGATTTCGCATATTATACAGATCAATATAATGATGCAGGAGAATTGGTAGGAAGTCTATTGATGGGAGATAAAACTATTCCTTCATTATATCGAAAAATGACTCGAAAGACAGGAGAATATAACTTTTCTATCGGAGGAAGCATAAGCGATATTCTGTTTTTCGGAATGACTATGGGAGTATTGCAAATAGAAGCCAATGAATATAATTTCTATCGAGAAACAACTCCTGAAACAAACAGAGGAGATTTGGCTGAGTTAAGATATGACCAATGGTTAACTAAGAATGGAACGGCCTTTAATTTTAAAGCGGGGATAACAGCGCAACCTATAAAAGGATTGAAAATCGGATTTGCCGTACATGCTCCAAATATTTATCATATCGACGAAGAATATTCCGCTGCCATGAATAACTACTATTTTGTTTCGAATGGCCTTGACCAATACAGAGCGGAAACAGCTTTTTTACAAAATAGTTATCGGGTACATACTCCTCCTCGTATTATGGGAGGGATATCTTATACCTTAGGTGTTCGAGGAGTGATTTCTTTTGACTATGAAAGAATCTGGTACAATAAAATGAAAGTTACCGAAATAGGATATGAACCTCAACAAATAATATTTCAAAGTGAAATAGCAAGTGTTTATAAACCCACTGATAACTTTAGGGCGGGAATAGAGTTCAATCCCTTTAGCGGATTATTTTTACGAGCAGGATATGCTTATTATGGAAGTGCTTTGAAAAACGATAGTAAAAATGCAAATTCAGTAACTAATATCAGTAGCGGGATTGGTTACCGGAATCAAAATTTTTATGTCGATTTAGCCTATATTCATGTTAAAAAGAATATGTCTCCATTCCGATATTACAGCAGTAATTATGGAGATGAAAGTATCGAAAGTCCAAGTGTGGTTTATCCGAAATTAAAAGAGAACAATTTAATATTAAGTGTGGGAGTAAAATTCTGATGATATAATTCCAACAACATTATAATATCATTATTTTCAATCACTTAAATAAAACAA
>CASFOM010000030.1 GCA_949296295.1 uncultured Alistipes sp.
CCGCAACGAAGGTTCCGGCAAAGAGGTCAAATCACACCCTATCAACAAAGGGGAACTCATGATGCACCAAAGGCCAAAATGAACCTCCTCCTCTTCCGCAGTCAATCCTCGGCCAATCTCCAGCATATCCATATCGTTATAATGACCATCCCCGGCATAAGCCGACAAATAAAGATTCTTTTGAATGATGCGTTTGACGGCTGACCAGTTGGGACTGATATCCGCACTGATACGCCACGAATCTGAAATATCCTTCGCCCACGTACCCGGAAAAGCCCATCGGCAAATATTCACCCCTATATCGCGACCACTAACGGAATCAATAGCCCGACAAATCTCCCCGTAACGACGACGCTCCTCCAAAGCCAACTCCTGACCTGCCCCACAATAATCTATCTTGATAAAATCAAAACCCCATTCATTAAAAAACAAGGAGGCATCCGCTGATTCATGACCATAAAGACCTACATCCACACCATTCACATCCCCATCCCAAATGGAGCCGCAGGTATTACTCCCCGCATCCGAATAAATACCTGCTTTCAACCCCAGCGAATGAATGTAATCTGCCACAACCTTCATGCCCCGAGGAAAACGCTCCGGATGGCTATGAAGAACACCCGTACTGTCCCGATAACCAAAAAAACCATCATCAATATTAATATACCGGTACCCCAACGATGATAACCCGGAGGGCACCATAGCATCCGCCTGACGGCAAATCAAATCTTCACTGATATTGATCCGGTAGGTATTCCAGGAACTCCATCCCATAATCGGAGGCCGGAAACCTCTCTCTCCCGACAAAACAGACAAGGGAGAAAAAAACGAAAAAAAGAAACCGAACAAAATCCCCCAAAAAATCCTTGTCATAATTCTTCCTTTATTGATTTGTTTGAATATACATTTATCGCTACGCGCCAACCTTTGTGAAAAATGGACGAAAACGGCAAATACTCCCTACTCCCAAGCCCCGGGATGAATGCCTTTCTTCTGCCAACGTACCAACAGGTTCTCCTTCAAAGACTTCAGAAAACGCCCGTAATCCTTATTCCGATGCTCCGTCCATCCTACTTCCGCATAGGCGGCCAGACGAGGAAAGATTTTTTTGTTCATGCTCTCAACCGTCGGGATAAACTCTCCCCACATCTGGCAACCCAAGCCCAAAACCCGTCTCTGCTGTTCCGCCGTCAATCCTTCAGGTACCGGATTAAACGCATACGCCTTCTCCAAGGGTATCGACTCATAACTGTAATCCAAATAAGTATATACATGGTAGGAATTGACTATATCATATCCCTTTTGAACGGTCTCTTTGATAAGCTCCGGATTCCCGTTCCAAAACTGAACAATGCTTTTTCCGGACAATTTCTGATCGGATGCCCCGTTTCCGTCCTGCTGATAATCATGAACCTGAGTACCCGTAATTTCATTCCACCCCATCATGCGCCGGTCCTTCGAGGTCAGATATTCGGATATCGAATTCGTAAAATAAACCTGAAGCCCCGCAGGAGAACCAATCCCTTTTTCCTTCATATAGTCAAGAATCATGGGGGACGATTTCCATGCATCATAGCGAAGCTCATCACCCCCTATATGAATGACCGAAGAGGGAAACAAGGCCATCACTTCATCCAACACGTCATGCAAGAAGGTTATCACCCGGGAATCCGCCACATTAAACGCATTATACTGAACACCAAAACGACAGGGAACCTTGATCTGAGCTCCCGACGGACCTAACCACGGATAGGCGGCAATGGCCGCACTGGCGTGACCTGGCATCTCTATTTCCGGTACTATCGTAATATGACGTTGGGACGCATACGATACGATTTCCTTTATTTCCTCCTGGGTATAAAAACCTCCATGCGCTTGCCCGTCAAAAACATTGCTCCCGAAATGATTGATTTCCGAAGAATCACGAAAAGCCCCTACCTCCGTCAGCTTGGGGTATTTCTTGATTTCAATCCGCCATCCCTGATCATCCGTCAAATGCCAGTGAAAAACATTCATCTTCAACTCTGCCATCCGGTCCAACAAATCCATCACAACCTCCTTGCCCTTGAAATACCGTCCTTCATCCAACATAAAAGCACGCCAGGAGAACGCAGGATAATCCATAATCCTTGTTTTCAATACAGACAATTGACCATCTTCCATTTCCAATGACTGACGAAGCGTCTGAATGCCGTAAAAGACACCTGCCGGTTTACGAGCCTTGACAAGCACCTGTTCCCCCGTTGCGTCTATAGAATACCCTTCCGCATGGTCGATAGAAAAATTTTCATCTATGGAAAGCACGATATCTGCTTTTCTCTTATTTTTTGACAAAACAACTTTCGTATTAAAATCCTGTTCCAAATACATCTTTAAAAATGCGGCCTCCTGCTCCAATTCCGGAGAATAAGAGACAACCGGCTTTTCGCTCAATACAATGCGTCCCGAAACATATTGAACAGATTGAGGCTGAGGCAATACCGACAACTGTTCTTCGGATGCCGCACAAAAACCATAATTCAAACACAAAAAGAACAAGAAAAGAAAAAGAAATCTAAGTTTCATCATTTGTTTTTAAGTATAAGGTAAACTCTTCTGATAAAATAATCAAATTATTACCGGTTAATAATAAAATCTTTGCGACAACAAAAAACTCTTTCCTCCGGGAGTAATCCTCCATTCCCCGACAAACCCTTCGGGTCCGTAATGAAGTGCCCCTATTGAAAGAGATTGTCCGACAAATCCAGAGATATTTCCTCGTATCTCCTGGAATAATCGGGCTCACGAAAATAGGAAAATTTATTCAATTCCTGCCTATTCCCTGTTATTTTGTAATGGTTTTCCCATAATTCACCTCAGGATTCCCCGTTCAAAACCACATTTCAAACGGTTCTCAAACAACGGAAACATCTCCCCCAAAAATCTTCGGATACAGGGTTATACAGACCGCAACCGGAATCCTTGACGGTGGATTTCCGGGACACTATCTGACTCTATATATTTTCCAAAATCATATTTTCAAAACAACCATTCCGTTGCACTGCCGGTTAATTTTGAAAATAATTCACCCCCTGCAAATCACCAATTTCAATTTTTTATTCCTATATTTACAAAAATTTCGGACAAGTGTTTGCGGTAATTTTATCAATTATAAATCCGTAAACCAACAAAATACTAACTTCTAATTTTTTTAGCATGAAGAAAACGCTACTCGTAATCATGGCCGGTATCCTTTGTGCCTGCTCTGCTCCCAAACAGACAGGGCCCGTCCAGGCGCAATGGGGACAAGCCGTCTATCCCGGGGTATGGAAAACTTCCGTAGGAAATCCCGACAAACTAAACCTCCTGAATGCCGTAGAGGCTACCCCGAAAGCGGAAATACTCAACACCAAATCCCAACAGGAATTTCCCATAAATCCTGACGAGATAAAAATCTCTTTGAGAAACGGGAAAACAGTGGTGAGACTTCCTTTGGATAAAGAAGAACAAATTTTCGGACTCGGTCTGAACTTCAAAACAGTGGACCAACGGGGAAGAATACTCAGACTACACATGGACCACTACTCCAATAATGACAACGGGAGAACTCATGCCCCCGTACCGTTCTTCATCTCTTCCAAAGGATACGGACTGCTGATTAACTCCGCCCGATATATTGACGCTTATGTCGGTACCGGGGTGCGCGTGGACAGCAAGAACCCGCCCGAAGCCCGGGACAGAAATACCGACAGCAACTGGAGCGCAAATCCCTATTCCGACAACCTCGAATTTGTCATCCCGGAAGAGGGCGTAGAATTAATCCTTTTCAAAGGAGACAATATGTTGGATGTCGTATCCCGATTCAACCTATACTGCGGTAGCGGTTTCATCCCCCCCAAATGGGGACTCGGTTTCTGGCACAGAACACCGACCAGATACACCGATGAAAACGTCGCTCAGGAAGCAGCCGATTTCGCTAACAAAAACTTCCCGTTGGACGTTATCGGACTGGAACCCGGTTGGCACTCTAAAGCATATCCCTGCTCCTTCGACTGGGATCCCAACAGATTCCCTGACCCGGACCAATTCATCCAGAAGATGAACGAACAGAACATTGAAGTAAATCTATGGTGTAATCCTTATATCTCTCCGGAATCGTCCATGTACGAACAAATCCTACCCTATTGCGGTACCCATACCGTATGGTGCGGAGTAGTTCCCGACTATACCTTGCCGGAAGCCCGAAAAGTTTTCCAACAGCACATCAAAAAGGCTCAGCTGGACAAAGGTATCAGCGGATATAAAATCGACGAAGTAGATGGTAACGACTCCTGGCTGTGGCCCGATGCCGCCGAATTCCCTTCCGGAACCGAAGCGGATCAGATGAGATCGATATACGGAAACTTAGTCATGAAAACGGTGGACAAGGAATACAGAGATATCAACAAAAGAACATACGGATTGGTACGCGCCGTAAATGCCGGAGGGGTATCATTCCCTTATGTCATCTATAACGACAATTACAGCCACCGGGACTTCATCACAGGAATCATCAACAGCAGTTTCATCGGAGTCATGTGGACTCCGGAAGTACGCGGAAGCGGCTCCGGGGAAGAATGGCTCAGAAGAATGCAAACCACCTGCTTCGGACCACTGGCTCAACTGAATGCCTGGGCCGACGGTACAAAACCCTGGAGCTATCCTGAAGTGTATAAACAGTGTCAGGAGGTGGCTTTCCTCCGTATGCAGCTATTGCCTTACTTCTATTCCGCATTTGCCGATTACTACCTCCAGGGAGAACCGCCTTTCAGAGCCATGAACTTAGTGGAAGGGTTTGACGGGAAAACACAAAAGATAAAAACCAAACTCGACGCTACTGAGAATCCTTATGAAACGGTACAGATACGCGAAGTGAAGGACCAATACATGGTAGGGGACAACCTGTTGGTAGCTCCCCTGTTCGCCGGAGAGATGGAACGGTCTGTCGTTTTGCCAAAAGGAAAATGGTATGATTTCTATACCGGGGAACTGGTCGGGGAAAACGAAATTATACAGGTAAAAGGTTCTTTGGATAAAATTCCTTTGTTCGTCCGGGACGGCGGTATTATTCCTATGATTCCCGCCGCACGACAGACTAAGGCTTGGATTGAAGGACAACCTTTGGAAATCAGAGTATATGGTACCGCTGACGGCTCCTTCACCCTTTATGATGATGACGGGGAAAGTTACAACTACGAAAAAGGTGCTTATTCCATCAAGAAACTGAACGTACAGAAAGGTGAAACTTCCGTAGAAGATGTCAAATCGGACGGAGGATGGTCTTATAAAGATATTTCATGGAAATTCATGACGCCTGAAAAATAATCCGGTTAATTAACCATACTAATCAAAAGAGGGTGAGTCGTAATATGCGATTCACCCTCTTCTGTATTAAAAAAGTATGCACTTCTTTGAAAGGTCTCAAAAGTTGGCCGAATGAAACATTATCCCGTAATAGAAAGAGGAGGACTAAAAAGTGTTTTTTATTTTCCGGGGAATTGGATAGGGATACGAATAAAATAAATTCTGAAACCCTGAATCGCAACTTTTTAGTCCTCCTCTTCCCTTTTAATCCATGCCTTATTCCTTTCGTATTATACCAAAACATTTATTGGGTTCAAACTCAAATCTCTCAAGGGCTTCAAAGTGGTTTACGGACAACTCTTCATCACAAACGGATACATGATTATCGTTCCGGATAACTCTTTGACACAACCCGTATAACCAACCGCCAAGTCTATCCCATGGCCTTTACAACTGAAAGGGGTTGCGTCAAGGCATCATGACACAACCCCTTAATCAGTATAACAACCTTCCCGTTCTCTGTTCAGAAAAGGGGAACAGGTTACGAAAGATTCTTAATCAAACAACTTGTCCAAAAAGGCAAGAACCTCTGATTCATCCGGATCAATATCGAATACACGATCGGGTTTCAGATAGAAAAGGCGTTCCTTGCCCGATTTGAACCGTTGTTCCCCACAACCCGTAATATTCAACATGATAACAGCGTCCCGATTCAATTTATCGGAGGCAACATAATCCATCAGCGAAGCAACCGCTACCGATGCCGCCGGATGCAAATCAATCCCTTCCTTCTGTTCAAACAACTGAGCTGCCTCCCGAGCACGAGCATTATCTACATGGACCACTTCTCCTCCCGTCGCACAAAGAGCATCATAAAGACCTCCCGATACGGAATAGGGCGGTTTCCGGTTCGACAACACTTTCGCATCAATGGTCTCCACCTGTGAACGGGCTTCTGCCGCATCTATCGGGAAAAGTTCCCGGGAACCCGCTTGCCACGCTTCATACATCGGAATAAACGGATAGTTCTGTGATACTATCAGTTTCATCGTATTACGTCCAAAACGTCCATCCTCTATAAAGCGCTGGTTCGCTTCCCATGCCGCAATAGCGCCGGTTCCGCTCCCTACCGCCTGAAAATAGTAATCGGGAATAGAACCTATGGCGATAACCGCAGAATTGACCGTCGTAGCCATCCCATCCCGACGAGCCACGTTCTTCGCACCTCCTTCCGGCAGATAACGAGGATTTTTCACCGCTATATTGCCCAAATGAATCGCATCAAAATAGTCTGAACCACTCCGAGAACAGATAAGTTTCACGCATGGGGACAACGGTTTCTCAAACCACAACGCATTCAGATTATCTTCCGGAACACACAACAACAACGGAATATTGTTCTCGGAACAAACCTTCGCAAAGGCCCGGGCCGTATTCCCCGCAGAGGAAACAACCAAAACCCGTCGGTCCGACGGATTCAAGCGTCCACAGACCGAATAGGCTTCCGTCTCCTTGAAAGAACAGGTGGTCATCAGAGCTCCTGCTTCCGGATAATAACCATTCAACGTGATATACAGATTGCTGAGCCCAAGCTCCTTCGCCAATCCATGACTATGGTAGGTCACCGGAGAGGCGGAACCCTGCAAACGCCGAGAAACAGGCAGCCAATCACAATATTTGTAAAGCCCCCAATCATTCGTCCTGACGGAAATCTGACGGGAAGCATATTGAGTCCGTATCAATGCCGGAACCTCCCCTTCCGGATCATCGAGAGTCCAACCCTCATCGGAAAAAACACGTCCTGTGGCGGTATTCACCAACTGATAACGAGTAGGTATAAACGGTTCGTTCATCTTTTTTATCGAGATATGATGGATTTGATGTCTGAAATAATTTTCTGAGCCAACGCTTCTGCTGCTGCCTCCGTCTTACTTTCACTGTAAATCCGGATAATGGGCTCCGTATTCGACTTGCGAAGATGAACCCACTCCGTCGGGAAATCAATCTTCACGCCGTCTATGTCATTCACCTTTTCCGAAGCATACTTCGCCTTCATCTGCTGCAAAACCGAATCTACATCAATATCCGGAGTAAGCTCTATCTTATTCTTCGAAATAACATACGCCGGATAGGTCGAACGCAACGCAGACGCCGACATCTGCTTCTTCGCCAACAACGTCAGGAAGAGCGCTACGCCAACCAAAGCGTCCCGTCCATAGTGAAGCGCCGGATAGATAACACCTCCATTGCCTTCGCCTCCTATAACCGCTCCCGTCCGCTTCATCTCTGCTACCACGTTCACTTCTCCTACCGCTGACGCCGTATAAGAACAGCCATGTTTCGCCGTTACGTCTGCCAAAGCCCGCGATGAGCTGAGGTTAGAGACCGTACTGCCCGGGGTATGTGAAAGGACATAATCGGCAACGGCTACCAACGTATATTCCTCACCGAACATCGTCCCGTCTTCGCAAATCAAGGCCAAACGGTCCACATCCGGATCCACTACAATACCTAAATCGGCCCCTTCTGCCGGTACCGCAGCGGAAATCTCCGTCAGATTCGACGGTATCGGCTCCGGATTATGCGCAAAACGTCCCGTAGGTTCACAGTTCAAGGGAACAACATCTACGCCCATCTGACGCAACAAGGCCGGAATAACCACTCCTCCCACCGAATTTACTGCATCTACAACCACCTTGAAATGGGCGGAACGTACCGCAGAAACATCTACCAACGGAAGAGCCAGTACGGAATCGATATGACGCTGATCATAAGACTCGCGAACAACCACTTCGCCCAACTCATCCACAGATGCGTACTGATAAGTGTCTGCTGCCGCAAAGGACAACACCTTCTTCCCTTCCGCATCATTCAAAAACTCTCCTCGTGAATTCAATAACTTCAATGCATTCCATTGCTTCGGATTATGACTTGCCGTCAGGATAATCCCCCCGTCTGCTCCATAACCCGTAACAGCTACTTCTACCGTAGGGGTCGTGGCCAACCCTATATGCACCACATCGACACCGCATCCCAACAACGTACCTTCTACTATCGAGGAAGCCATCGCTCCTGACAGACGGGCATCTCTACCCAACACCACTTTCAATTTCTTGCCCGGATGTTGCTCCTTTAACCATTGAGCATAGGCCGATGTGAATTTAACCAGATCAAGCGGAGTAAGATTATCGCCGACACTACCGCCGATAGTACCCCGAAAACCGGATATAGATTTAATAAGTGTCATATAACAACCTTTTTTAATTAAGCTGTAAAAATACCATTTTTTTCGCGAACCTATGCAATTTATCCCCGAAAATTCACCAATAAATAAAAATACGGACTCCCCGAAGCACAATAAGACCAAAGGGAATGATGCATTGCTGATGCTTACAATCAGAACAGTTCCGTCTCAAATAAAAAGACAGGGACAAAACGCCATGTAAAGACAGGAAACATCCTCTTGTAACGAAATAAAAGAGGCTAAAAGAGGCTAAAAGGGTTCCAAAGAATATGGAATAAATCAAGGCAAGGGATGAATGCGAGGATATTTGCTTGTATCAATAACCTTGCAGGCGTTCCCGGAATAACGCAGAACACCCTCTTGCGAAATAACTTCAAAACAGGGAAAAATGTTCTTACAGGCCATAAAAAAGGAGGTGCGTTTTGACACACCTCCCCCTCCCTTTTTATACATAAGGGGGTGAATCGCATATTACGAAACACCCCCTTTGTCCTTGACAAGACAGATAAATTTACCTGTCCTGATTAAGATATTATTTTGCTGTTGCTTTGCCCAATTTTTTCTTCACCATATCAAAGACAATAGGAGCTGCAATGAAGATGGAAGAATAAGTACCGATTACGATACCGAACAACAGAGCGAAAACAAATCCGCGAATCACTTCTCCTCCAAAGATGAAGATAGCCAACAATGTAACAACCGTCGTACCTGTCGTATTCACTGTACGGGCCAACGTAGAATTGACGGCACCATTGATATTCTGGTAAATATCGCGTTTCGGGAAAAGAGTACGGTATTCACGAATACGGTCAAAGATAACCACCGTATTATTTATCGAATATCCCACAATAGTCAAAAGAGCGGCTATGAACGACTGATCCACATCCATCGCAAACGGCAGAATACCATGTAACAAGGAGAAAGAACCTATGGTCAGCAACACGTCATGCATCAACGCAAACACACTTCCCAAAGCCCATTCCCAACGACGGAAACGCAAGGCAATATAAATACCTATCGCAATCAAGGAGAAAATAACGGCTATCACCGCATTAACCTTGATA
>CASFOM010000031.1 GCA_949296295.1 uncultured Alistipes sp.
ACTTGAGCAACAAAAAAGGCGCCCGTAAAGAGCGCCATATTAATCGATTATAATCAATTTAATTATTTGATAATCAGTAATTTACTTACCGATGCAGAATTTCCCAAAGATAGTGCCTAAAATATCTTCATTAGTTATTTCTCCTGTTAGTTCACCAATTTGAGTGATAGTTTCTCGAATATCCTGGGCTATTAAATCGGTAGGTAGCCTATTTTTTAAAGCATTTAGGGCGGAATATGTTGATTGATAAGCTCTTGTTAATATTTCATAATGACGAGTGTTGTTAATCAATACTGTTTCAGCAGTAAGCTCATCAGTATAGTGATTTCCTAAATAATTTTCCAAATCAAAAGTGTCTCCTGTTCTTTTCGCAGATAAAATGAATACGGGAACGTTTAATGTTGATTCTATGGATACCTTTTGTTTAATTGCCTCTTCTTGAGAGAATAAATCAACTTTGTTTAGAATGATAATTAATGATTGTTCTTTCGTAAGCGATAAATCATTAACTTCTTGTAATATTTGATCTTTAGAAGAAGAACATTCAGTTACCAATATTACTATTTCCGCTTTTTTTAATCGGTCAAATGTTCGATTAATCCCTAATGATTCGAGGGTGTCTTCTGTTTTTCTGATACCTGCTGTGTCAATGAATCTGAATGAAGTTCCGTTAATATTAACCGTTTCTTCTATTACATCGCGGGTTGTTCCGGCAATGTCAGAAACAATTGCCCGGTCTTCTTTCAGTAAGGCATTTAACAAAGTGGATTTTCCGGCATTGGGGTGTCCTACAATAGCGACAGGGATTCCATTTTTTAAAGCATTCCCTTTTTGGAAGCTGTTTGTTAATTTTTCTATTCGTTTGAGGATGGTTTCGAGAACGTCCTTTAATTGTGTTCGATTGGCAAACTCGACATCTTCTTCGCTGAAGTCCAATTCCAATTCCAAAAGAGCTGCTAAATCCAACAGTTGAGAACGGAGATCCGAGAATTCTTTGGAGTATCCTCCCCGCATTTGGTTCATGGCTAATCGATGGGAAGCTCGGGAGTCGGAAGCAATCAGATCTGCCACGGCTTCTGCTTGTACCAGGTCAAGTTTCCCATTTAGGTAGGCCCGTTGAGTGAATTCTCCGGGAGCGGCCATCTGGGCTCCGGCATTTATAAGCAAGGCAAGGATGGTTTGTTGAATATAGGAAGAGCCGTGACACGAGATTTCTACCATATTTTCTCCGGTATAAGACCGAGGGGCCTGAAACCATACAGCCATTACTTCGTCTATAATCTCGTTTTTTTCATTGACAATACGTCCGAAAGAGAGCATGGCAGGAGGAAGTGTTGCTAATGGTTTGTGTGCAGCGTTTCGGAATACGGTATCCGTGATTGCAACAGCCTGAGGGCCGCTGAGCCGAATTAATGCAATGGCTCCTCCTCGTCCGGAAGAAATAGCCGCTATGGTAGTGTCAGATACAGACATAGTGATATTGTAGCATATAGTTTTGAGTCACAAAGGTAATGTTTTTCGATGGAGGAAAGAACAGTTGGAGATAAAATGCAGAAAATCCTGTTATGGCCTGTTTTTATGGAATTTTTTCAGATAATTAATGGGAGAGGGAGGGAAATTAATCGGGGGAATCATGCCTTTTTTTGAAAAGAAATGATTAATATTGCAAATTCAAATAAATGTTTCTCTATGGGAAAAATTATCGCATTAGCGAATCAGAAAGGAGGAGTAGGAAAGACAACTACTGCTATTAATTTAGCAGCAAGTCTTGCTGTATTGGAGCAAAAAGTGCTGTTGGTAGATGCCGATCCACAGGCGAATGCGACCTCTGGATTGGGATTCGATATTAACGATAAAGGGATTTATGAGGCTTTGGTGGGATCAATATCGGCAGCGGAGGCTATACGTCAGAGTACGGATTTACCTAATTTGTCTGTTTTGCCATCCAGTATTGATTTAGCGGGCGCAGAGGCGGAAATGCTGCACATGGAACATGGCTCTCAACGGATGAAAGAGGTACTGCAAGAGGTTGTTGAGGCATATGATTATGTCTTGATTGATTGCTCTCCCTCGTTGGGTATCATAACGATTAATGCCTTGAATGCAGCGGATAGTGTTATTATTCCGGTACAATGTGAATATTTTGCCTTGGAAGGAATTGGCAAGTTGTTTAATACCGTTACGCGAATCAAGAAGCGGATGAATCCGGCATTGGAAATCGAGGGTTTTTTGATGACGATGTATGATTCTCGCTTGCGGTTATCCAATCAGGTGGTAGAAGAGGTCCGGGGTCATTTTGGGAGTTTGGTTTTTAAAACCATCATTAATCGTAATATCCGACTTAGTGAGGCACCGAGTTATGGTCAACCGGCATTGTTGTATGATGCTTCATCGATAGGGAGTACAGCCTATTTGAATTTGGCTAAAGAATTGTTAGAGAAGAATCAGAGATAAGATCTGCTGGGATTTTTTGAATGATTTGCAAGCTATTTTTTTGTGTTGTTTAGATTTGTTTTGTGGCCTGTTTGCGAACTATCAGATGAAAAAGACAGCACAGCCCCAAAGAATCTTAAAAACGTCTGTTTAAATTTCTTACTTCAAGAGATTCAAACAGATTTTAAGAGGAACAGTAATTAATTTAGTTTAGGTTATTGACGATACGTAAGTCGTACCTGTTAAATAGATGATAATAGAAAGATGAGTGTAAAGAATAAACCGAAAGGACTGGGACGAGGATTAAATGCTATATTTGATCTTGGTACTGATTCAACTGATGTAAAAGAACATCTTATGTCGGGGAATCGTCCGGAATCGGGTATTTACGAAATAGATATTGAACGAATCTCTCCTAATGAAGATCAGCCGCGAAAACAATTCGATGCGGAAGCCTTGCAGGAGTTGGCCGATTCGATAAGTCATTTAGGACTTATTCAGCCCATTACGGTACGCAAGGAATCATCAGGGGATTATACTATTATTTCTGGGGAACGACGTTATCGGGCAGCTCAGTTGGCGGGTCTTAAGAAATTGCCTGTATATATACGGGAAGCGGATGATGCTGCTATGTTGGAGATGGCTTTGGTAGAGAACATCCAACGGCAGGATTTGAATGCGATGGAAATCGCTATTTCGTTGCAACGTTTGACGGAGGAGTGTCAGATTACGCAGGAGTTATTGGCAGATCGGGTAGGCAAGAAGCGTTCGACGGTATCCAATTATATTCGGTTGTTGAAGCTACCGGCAGAAATTCAATATGCATTGAAACAGGATTTGATAACGATGGGCCATGCGCGGGCATTAATTACAGTGGAATCCAAGGAAACAGCGTTGAGTTTGTTGTCCCGTATAGTAGAAGGGGGCCTTTCAGTTCGTCAGACGGAGGAGTTGATACAACGGATGGGAGAGAAGAAATCCCGGCCGGAATTAGCGGAGGAACCGGAATATCCGGAAAGTTATGGACGTTTGGTCGAGCAACTGGAACGGGTATTAGGTCAGGATATCAGTATTCGTCGAAATGCCAAGGGCAAGGGTAAAATTGTTATTGGTTTTAATGGAGACGAAGATATTGAAGCATTGTTGCAGAAATTGGAACGGCTCACGAAAAACGAGTTTTAAGAGGACGGATGAGATTCTGGAGGCATACGGTATGGGTGGTGGTTTTGCTGCTGTTTTGTAGCATGACAACAGGGAGAGGATATGCTTCCCCGGAAGCGTATTGTAGTTTGTTGAGCGAGGAGTCGGATAGTACGCATCACCCTTTGTCCGACATTCAT
>CASFOM010000032.1 GCA_949296295.1 uncultured Alistipes sp.
ACGACATTTGTTAAATTCCCTTCCAAAGGTCGTTATTATGTGTTTGTCAGAACGTTTAATTGGACAGCACCTTGGAATAAAGAAGAGGGACCGGGAAAATTCTGCCTTTCTGTAGGAGATACCCGTATCGATACTGTACTGGGTAGTAAAGGAAATGAATGGATGTGGCAGTTTGCCGGAACAATCTCTGTTTCACAAACAGATCAATCATTAACATTACATGACCTGACAGGGTTTAATGGCAGGTGTGATGCCATTTATTTTACATCGGATAAAAATGATGTTCCTCCTTCTGACGTATCAGCACTTGCCTTGTTTCGGGAGAAATGTCTGAAATTACCCAAACCTGTAATTCAGGATGGGTATGATTTGGTGGTTGTTGGAGGAGGTATTGCGGGAATTTGTGCTGCCGTATCTGCTTCGCGATTAGGATGTAAGGTTGCATTAATCAATGATCGTCCTATTCTTGGAGGAAATAACAGTTCTGAAATTCGAGTACATTTGGGAGGAAGAATAGAGGTAGGTCCTTATAAGGAATTGGGTAATTTATTGAAGGAATTTGGACCTGTGAAAGGAGGAAATGCACAACCTGCGGCTTATTATGAAGATGATAAAAAAGAAGAGTTGATTCGTCAGGAGAAAAATATTACACTGTTCCCCAATTATCGTGTTGTGGAAGTGACTAAGGGAGATAGTAATATGATTCGCTCTGTTACGGCAGTACATATTGAGAATGGAGATAAAGTAATATTTGAAGCTCCTTTATTTTCTGATTGTACGGGAGATGGAACGGTAGGATATTTGGCTGGAGCAGATTATCGTATGGGAAGAGAAAGTCGGGATGAATTTGGAGAGACAACAGCTCCCGAAAAGGCAGATAATATGACTATGGGTGCTTCTGTACAATGGTATTCCGAAGATCGGGGAAAACCGGTTACATTTCCTGTATTCAAATATGGCCCTGAATTTCATGCCGATAATTATGAGCCGGTTACTATGGGAGAATGGACTTGGGAAACGGGGATGAATTACGATCAGATTAAGGATTTTGAACGAATTAGAGATTATGGGTTGCTTGTAGTGTATGCCAATTGGAGTTATTTGAAGAATGAGTCGGAACAGGCAAAAAAATTTGAAAACAGAGATTTGGAATGGGTGGCCTATCTTTCAGGGAAGAGAGAATCACGAAGATTATTGGGTGATTATATTCTGAAGGAAGATGATTTGCGTAAGTATGTGAATCATGAAGACGGTACTGCTGCTACGTCATGGACCATAGATTTGCATTATCCTGATCCGAAGAATACCCGTCATTTCCCCGATCATGAATTTAAATCGATAGCTCGACATATTCCCATTTACCCTTATCCGATACCTTACAGGTGCTTGTATTCGCGTAATATTCAAAATTTATTTATGGCCGGGCGTAATATTAGTGTTACCCATGTTGCTTTAGGAACCGTACGTGTGATGCGAACTACAGGAATGATGGGAGAAGTGGTGGGTATGGCTGCTTGGTTATGTAATAGATATGGGATATTGCCTCGAGATATATATCGTTCGCATCTTCCTGAGTTAAAAGCGTTGATGACAGAGGGAGTAGGGAAGAAAGGTCTTCCTAATAATCAACGCTATAATGAAGGAGGAACCTTATCTCAAAAACCTAAATTTCCTTAACTTGTAACTGTTTATTTAACTGTTCAGATAATTTATAAGGTGAGTGTCTGAATGACGAACGGTTTTGTTGCTTTCGAAATTTGTACGTAGTCATTTGTCTAAGTAAATTTCCATTGCTTCGATTTCGTCTGTTTGAATAAACAAAAGAGATGGTCAATTTGACCATCTCTTTTGTTTTGTTTAATGACATTATGTTCCTTATATTACAATAAATCATTGAGCGTTCTTACTTTGATATTTAGTTTATCTTCAGGTTCATCTGTTTCGAAGTTGAGAATGATTGTTCGGGTTTCTCCTGGAAGCATGTCAAAATAAGCATCTGACGGATTATTTTGAGGTATATCGGATTCGAATAATACCGCTTTCATTAAATTGTTTGCTTTTAGAGTGGCAGTAACTTGAGTCCCTTTCTTCTCGTAATTAACGGAGTAATCGGCTTTAGGTAGAGATAAGTCTTTGTATGGCAGAAAGTAACAAATACTACGCACAGGTTGTCCGTTTATTTCCCCTTCAGCAACCAAGAATACTTGTTTGGGATTGGCTCCTTTTAATAAATTTTCTTGTGATTCATCAAGTAATTTAATGGAACTATTGGCATTAATGTGGGCTTTCCTGTTTTCCTCCCATAAGACATTCCCATTAAAATCCATAAGAGATAAGGTGTACTCTCCTTTTTGCTCAGTCAGTTGATCAGTAATCCCCCATAATTCAATTCTTTGGGTTTTATCTTCTTTATCAAAAGACAGTATGGTTGGCACAAAACTGTTTCTTGCAAAATATTGTAATGCTTTGTATCCAAAAGGATAATCCATGCTGGACCAGGAAGTTACAGGCCAACAGTCATTTAATTGCCAATAAAGACTTCCCATTGTAAAAGGTCGGTTTTGCCGATGTCCTTCCATAGCGATACGTATGCCGTCTGCTTGTACTAATTGAGACAGATAAACATAAGTTCTAAAATCATCTTTGATGACAGGTGTTTCCCGTTTCATGTAATCGTCGATAAGCCGATATCCTCTGGCATTTTTCTGGTGTACGTGCATTGCTTTGGAAAGAATCTTTAATTCTTCTGGTTTTAACCATTTTTTCCATGTATCATAGTTGGCAAGAGATTGATGCCCATATTCGTTGGAGAAACGTCCCGGCTTGTCCTTATAAGCGGAAAAAGGTTCTTCTCCATGAAAAACTCCCCAATAGTGAACATCTCCCGCAATCTGACTTTTGGGATTTCCCCAACCGTAAAGAGGAGAAGAAGGATGATAAGGACGTGTAGTGTCTTCTTCTGCCAATACTCCGGGTATGACTTTGTCGAAAAACAGGTCGTCAATCCCTTTTCGAATCAATCGTTTTTCTTCATCACTCCAAGGATACTCTTTCGGATTATTGGTATATCCCCATTGATGCCATGCTTCATCTATTTCGTTGTTCCCACACCAGATAGCTAAAGAAGGATGATTACGTAAACGACGAATATTTTGTCTGGCTTCTTTTCTTACATTATTGTAGAACGTACTGTCCCACGGATAAAATGCACAGGCAAAAGGAAAATCTTGCCATAACAATATTCCTTGTTCGTCGCAATAATCATAAAATACGTCGCTTTCGTAGATACCTCCTCCCCAGATACGAAGCATATTCATATTTGATTCAACGGCTACATCTACCATCTTCTTATATCGTTCAGGAGTTACTTCCGGCAGAAAGACATCCTGAGGAATCAAGTTAGCACCTTTCATAAACAGAGGTACTCCATTTACTTCAAAATAGAATGTTTCCCCAACATCATCCTTTTCCCGTTTTAATTTGACGGTTCGAATGCCAATTCGTTGAATGTTCTTATCGCATTTGTTCCCATTGACAGAAACCATAGCATTCAGTGTATATAGAGTGGGTTTAGGCATGCCCATACCGTTAGGCCACCATAATTTTGGGTTCTTGATGCTGAAAGGTAAAGTAAATGTTTGTATCCCGGGAGAAACGGATACTTTACGTGAAACATAAGGACTACCTTGTTCGTCAGTAATAGAGAGTAGTGCTTTCCCTGCTTTGGCTGCATTTACGGTAACTTTCGCTTCTATGCGGGCTAAACTGCTGTCTTGCGATATTTGAATGTATTGAATATTGTCAATATGGAGTTGGTTGTAAGATTCCAAATAAATTGGTTTCCAGATACCTGCTGTTACAAATCGAGGTCCCCAATCCCATCCATAATGGTATTGTGCTTTCCGGGTAAAAACACTGGTCTTATACTCCTTCCCTTTATCGTTGTCTGCTGGTAATTTGGGATATTGTTTAGCTAATTCACATCCGATTCGATAGGCTGATTTGAAGGTTATTTCCAACGTATTTTCTTCTGGCTTTAATAAATGTTTGACAGGAACACGCCAACTTACGAACATGTTATCTGCTTCGAGAATTTTTTCTCCATTCAAATATACATCGGCATAGGTGTCGAGTCCTTGAAAATCCAAAAATATTTCAGTGGCTGCAAATTGTTCTGATGAAGGAGTAAAAACTGTTCGATATTGCCAATCTTTGTGTTCAATCCATTGCAACGAGTCTTCATTGGTAGAGTAATAAGGTTCGGGAATTAACTTGTTCCTAAGTAAATCAGTATGTACAACTCCTGGAACTTTTGCAGGATACCATTGTTCCGAACCTACGGCACGAAATTGCCATCCGTTGTCAAGTACGGTTTGTGTATAATCAGTTTCGGCATTAACTAAATCTTGTAGATTTCTATTACAGGAAATGGCTATTAGACCAATTAACAAAGCCCAAAATTCAAGTTTTTTTCTCATCATATTTTTCATTTTTTGCTATAAAGATACAGGTATTTTTTTATCGTATAGATATTGATATTACAATAAAAAAATGATGGATATAAGTTTTGTTTGTTTAAATAGGTTATTGTTGTGTCGTTTCTGAAACTCAGATACTACTTATTCGAATAAGTTTTTGTCCTCTTTTCTTCACTGTTTTGTATTTTGCTGAAGGTGATACATTGTAAAATAGGGGCTGAATTTTATGATTTGATATTTCTTTTTTTATGGTCTGATCATTTTTTTTAAATTATAAAGTTTATCTTTTCTGCTTTATAAAAAAGGAAGTCTCCTTTAAAAACTAAAATATCTTCATTTTCGTATAAGCAAATAGTTTTGACGGTTTGTATTTGTTTTGTATCTTAGGATTGGTTTTTGAATAGTTTTCGTAAACTTATTAGCGTATGTTAAAGAAATTCATCTTATTATTTGGTAGTTTTTGCTGTTGTGCCTTGTTTGTTTCAGCACAAGAAGAAAATAACTCGGCTTCGCGGTTGATGATAGATGCCCAGAAGTATAATCAGTTTCTTTATTATTTGAATCAGGGGTATTTGGAAAAAGTAGATACTGAAAAAAGTACAGAAGCAGCTATTCGTGCTGTTTTAGCAGAATTGGACCCGCATTCTGCCTATATTACTAAGGAAGAGATGCAACGGGTAAATGAATCGTTTGAAGGAAATTTTGAAGGAATTGGTATTGAATTCAATGTTTTAAACGATACCTTAATGGTGGTCAATACTATTGCAGGAGGTCCGGCCCAACAGGTTGGGATGCGTGCAGGAGACCGGATTATCAAGGTGGATACAATCTCTGTGATTGGAATTACTCAAGATAGAGTTCCCAAATTGTTACGAGGACCTAAAGGTACCTTAGTTGAATTGACAGTGGTTCGTAAGGGGGAAAAACAGCCGTTGATTTTTAAAATAGAGCGGGATAAAATACCCATGAACAGTTTGGATGCTGCTTATAAATTAACTCCTAATACAGCATATCTGAAATTGAATCGTTTTATGGCGACTACTGTAGATGAGTTTAAATCGGCTTTATCTAAGATGAATGGAGTGCAAAACCTTATTTTGGACTTACGGGGAAATGGAGGTGGCTTTTTAGATCAAGCCATTGATTTATCAGATCATTTGTTGCCAGACGGATCTTTGATTGTATATACGGAAGGAAGAGTGATTCCTCGTAGAGATGCCATAGCTCAGATTCCTGGTGTTTTTGAAAAAGGAAAATTAATTATCTTGGTAGATGAGGAATCGGCTTCTGCCAGTGAGATTGTTGCCGGAGCTGTCCAAGATTGGGATAGAGGCATTGTTGTGGGGCGTCCAACCTTTGGAAAAGGATTGGTGCAACGTCAGGTTCCTCTATTGGACAGTTCTGCCATAAGACTTACCATCGCACGTTATCATACTCCCAGCGGAAGGGTTATTCAGCGTCCATACAATCAAGGGAATGCAAAAGAATATTATGAGAATGTGATGAAACGTTATACTTCGGGAGAATTAATGCATCCCGATTCTATCTCTCAGGATATCCCTGATTCTTTGAAATATGAAACATTGCGTTTAAAACGTATTGTGTATGGAGGAGGTGGAATTAAACCGGATGTATTTGTCCCTTTGGATTCTTCTTTGATTTCAAAATATTGGGGAACTTTATTTGGAAAACGTGTGGTTAATGATTATGTCGTTGACTATGTTGATTCGAATCGGAAAAAATTGGAAAAAGATTATCCTTCTTTCGATGCTTTTCAAAAATCGTTTGTTGTTGATGATGGAATGATTCAAGCTATCGTAGTTAAAGGAGAAAAAGAAGGAGTAACTCCTGATGAAAAGGAGATAGAAAGAGTAAAATCAACTATTAAATTACAGTTAAAAGCTCTTATTGCTCAAAAACTATGGGATATTAATGAATATTATCAAGTCGTAAATAGTGAAGATCAAACGATTCGAAAAGCATTGGAAGTTTTGGATGATTATGAGAAAATTTTGAATAATTAATAGTTTGATATTCAATTATATATTTAAATGAATTTGTATAAAACTAAAAAATTAGTTGTATAACTAATTTTTTAGTTTTATATTTGTAAAGCGGATGAGGGAAAAGAGAATCAGGAAAAATCAGTAGGAAGATATACGGGAATTGACAAAAGCTGAATTGATGTTCATGTAAATTATATTGGGACAAGAAAAATGTTTTTGTCAATGATGTTTTAGAAACGATAAAAGAACCCAAACCGGCATACAATACCGTCTCGACCATTGTTCGTATTTTGGAAAAGAAAGGGTTTGTCGCTCATGAG